>NZ_JBATVM010000017.1:0-4436 GCF_049671765.1 Psychrilyobacter sp. | reverse complement strand
GATGTGAGATGGAAATATGGGACTCCTCCAGAAGGAAATGCAAACTATGCTTGGATGCAACATATGATCCATCAATTAAAACCTACAGGAACAGCAGGAATAGTATTGGCTAATGGATCATTATCATCTAATACTTCCAATGAAGGAAAAATAAGACAAGCAATGGTAGATGGAGATATTATAGACTGTATTATTGCACTACCTGATAAATTATTTTTAACTACAGGAATTCCCGCCTGTATTTGGATATTAAATAGAAATAAATCTAATCCTAAACATAGAAAAAGAGATCACGAAACTCTATTTATAGATACTAGAAATATGGGTACTATGATAGATAGGAAATTAAGAGAGTTTAAGCCTGAGGATATAGAAAAAATAGCTAAGACATATCACTCATGGAGAAATATTGATGGTGAGTATGAAGATAAGAAGGGGTATTCTAAGTCAGCTAAACTTGAAGAGATAGCAAAGCACGATTACATCCTTACACCTGGAAGATATGTAGGCATAGCAGAGGAAGAGGGAGATGGAATTCCATTTGAGGAGAAGATGGAAGGATTGACTAAGACACTGTCTGAGCAGTTCAAAAAGTCATCTAAGTTAGAGGAAGAGATCAAAAACAATCTACAGTCATTAGGATTTGAGGTGTTATAGATGAAAAAAATAAATAATAATAAATGGCAAGAAACAGACATTGGAAGAATCCCATCTGATTGGAGTATGTCGCCTCTTTTAGATAAACTTTACATAAAGGGTAGAATTGGATGGAAAGGCTTAAAGAAAAGTGAATATCTTAAAAAAAGTGAATATATGATAATAAATGGAGCTAATATACAAAATGATCAGGTAGAATGGAAGAATTGTGGATTCATCGCAGAAGAAAGATATTTAGAATCCCCTGAAATAATGTTAAAAGAAGATGATATTATCATGACAAAAGATGGCACTATTGGAAAAGTAGCGATTGTGCCATATTTACCTAAAAAAAGTTCAGTAGCTTCAGGGATTTTTGTGATTAGGCCTGAAAATGATTCAATCCACACATATTACTTATATAGCTATTTTAAAAGCCGATATTTTAAGGAATTTGCAAAATCTAGGACTGAAGGTTCGGTAATTCCACATTTATACCAAAGAGATTTTGGGAAAATATGTATTCC
Source organism: Psychrilyobacter sp. (assembly GCF_049671765.1). Lineage (NCBI taxonomy): Bacteria > Fusobacteriati > Fusobacteriota > Fusobacteriia > Fusobacteriales > Fusobacteriaceae > Psychrilyobacter > Psychrilyobacter sp. The sequence goes on along the minus strand of NZ_JBATVM010000017.1, from coordinate 3,273 downwards.
TTTACCACCTTCTTATGAGGAACAGAGAAAGATTGCTTCTATTTTAAAATCCCTAGACGACAAGATAGAACTAAATAACCAAATGAATCAGACCTTAGAGGAGATGGCACAGGCTATTTTCAAGGAATGGTTTGTGGAGTTCAACTTCCCCAATGAGGACGGAATCCCTTATAAGGATAATGGGGGAGAGATGGTTGAATCTGAACTGGGGGAGATTCCTAAAGGATGGAGAATGGAGGAATTAGGGAATATTTGTAATATAGGATCCAGTAAAAGAATTTTTTTGAAAGATTATGTGGAAGACGGAGTTCCATTTTATAGATCTAAAGAAATTATAGAAAAATCAAAGGGAAAGAATATATCAACAGAATTATTTATAACAAAAGACAGATTTATGGAAATAGAGAACAAATTTGGTGCTCCTAAAAAAGGAGATATTCTTCTTACTTCTGTAGGGACTCTTGGAATTCCTTACATAGTGAACAACGAAAGATTTTATTTTAAAGATGGAAATTTAACTTGGTTTAGAAATTATTTAATAGAGGAAATGGGGTTATACATCTATAATTGGTTACTTTATGGTGAGGGAAAAAAGCAAATGGATATGATAGCTATTGGTTCTACTCAAAAAGCTTTAACAATTTCTGCTCTAAAAAATTTAAAAATATTAGTCCCAAGTAATGAAATATTAATTAATTCTATAAAAAAAATGAAAACGTTAAAAACAAAAATACAAGAAAATATAGAAGAAAATCAAACGCTAATAAAAACTAGGGATACTTTATTGCCTAAGTTAATGAGTGGAAAAGTTAGGGTATGACAAAAACAAAGAAAATTATATTAGGTATTTTAATAGTTGCAATAATTCTTATTGGAGTCCCATTATTTTTAGATCAGGTTATTGTAGGGAATAAAATTTCTTCTAATATCTCAAATAGTGAATGGATAGGGTTTTTAGGTTCCTATCTAGGAGGTATCTTAGGAGCAAGCGCCACTATTTTTGGTATTTATATAGTATATAACTTAGAACGTTTTGAAGAAAAAAGGGGTTTAAAAATCTATTTAAGTGATATATTTAGAAAAAATACAGAAAATAAAGAAAAGATAATAATTAATTTGTTTAATAATTTAAAACTGAAACAAAGCTCATTAAAATTTATTTCTACAAAACTATATGAGGAAAACTTATTAAAAATATATAAGTTAAAGAATTATAATAAAATAAATGAGTTATTTGATTTACAAATAGAATTGGAAAAAAAACGTAATGAAATAACTCCTTATTTAATTGAAACTGATCTTATATTCAAGGAGATAGATTTAATTAATAAATTTTTTAGCAACACTGAAAATACTGAACTAAAAAAAAGTTTAAAAGAGTTGAATAAGGTTATATTTTTACTTAACTATTGCCTATCTTCAAAACAAAATAATATGGAAATTGATAAAAAAAATTATTATATAACAAAATTTCCTTATACAAAAGAGATTTTTGAAGCATTTGAAGAAGAGAATATAGAAGATATATTGGATAAAATATTCAAAGAACTTTTAAGTAAAGCAACTAACATAGTCTATGATTTACAGTATGAAGACTATCAATCAACAAGTAATTTGATGTTTGAAATTGGGTATACATATAGTTATTATAAATTAATGTTAAAATATTTGAAAAAATGCGAGGAATACAAAGTTTTTATTTAATAAAAAGGAGAGCTTATGCTCATAATACTAGAAAAGATTGAAAGTATGAAAATGGTGTTTGCAAGGTATAAATATAAATTGATATTTAAAGGGGAGAACAATGGAAAAATATGATTTAGACTTTTTAGAAAAAGAAGAAGCTATCTTTTGTGGACAGCTAGAGGATTTCTATAAAAGTAATGAAAAATTTAGTGATGAAATTGTTAAGACAGAAAGCAAAGGAGTTTATGTTGTACTTTCATTAAAACAGCATTTTTTATATCCAAATGGAAATTCAAAAGTTATATATATTGGAAAATCTAATAATGTTTATAAGAGGTTAGGTTCACATCGAAGAAATTTAGAAGAAATTGATTTTGATAGAATAAAAGAGTATTGGGCTGATAATAAATATCTATATATGAAAAGGTTTGGAGCAAAAGTTTATTATATTTCTGCAACTGGAAATTGGAATGCACATAATTTTGAAAGTAAAGTATTAGGGGATTTTTATGATAAGTATCATGCTATTCCTGTTGGCAATGGGTCACTCTCTTTTGGGAAGAGGTCATAATAGTTTAGGAAAAGAAAGGAGATCAACTTATGAATAGACATTTAAGTATATTTACACCTTTTTATATAAAAGGACGAGAAAATAATTTAACAAGAGCTCTCGCAATATTATTGCAAAGGGAACCTTTATTTTTTCAGATGATTTGGAAAAAAATAGTAGGAGAAAATTTAAATGAAGAGCTTTTAATAAAAGATATTAAAATTGATTCTCAAAAAGCTTCAACAAAATATGATCTTGTTGAAGATGGAATTGAGAAAGTTTATGGTGTCACTTTAAATACACAAAAATATTCTACTAATTTAGAAGGATCTAAAAAAACAAAAGATCCTATAACTGATTTATCCATCCAATTAGGAGAAACTCTTGTAATAATAGAAGTAAAACCACACGGAGAAGATCCTAGAAAACAACTAAATAATCAAATAGATAGGCTTAATTGGGGTGAAAATAAAAAAAACTGGTCTTATATCTCATTAACATGGGAAGAAATTTTAGAAAGTGTTATTGCAATTGGGAAATTTAGAAAAAACTTGAATTCTCCAAATGTATTTTTAAATGAATTCAATGAATTTATAGAAAATAGTTATCCCGAATTGTTACCAACATCTAAAATTTCTATAAATCTTACATCAGAAAAAATAGAAAGAAGAATAAGACAAATAGAAAAAGAAATAAATCTTAAAATTCATGGTAAAAACTATGAAGAAGAGCATGATTTTATAAAGTTAAAAAATTGCAAGTTTGCTGAAAGGTTTAAAATATACTTGAAAGATGGAAAAATAACTTTAAACGTTTGGCCAGGAGATAATAATAAACAAGGTAGTATTTTATATAAAAAAAAGTTTAATTTAAAAGAATTATCAGAAGAATTAAAATCAAACTTGAATATTGGAAATTTAGAGTTGGGAAAAAATTATGAAACAAATATATATTCTTATATAAGATTCGCACATATAATGGGAAAAGGTATCTATTGGGAACATTTAAATTTCAAAGAAGATATCTCTGATATCTAC
>NZ_JBATVM010000016.1:0-3015 GCF_049671765.1 Psychrilyobacter sp. | reverse complement strand
TTTGTTATTGTTCTCTAATTCAGTAATTATTCCATTAGGAGTTTTTCCACCATTAACCAAAATGATATGACCGTTGTTTGTTTTAGTTATTGTGTTAGCAATAATCTTACCAGTTTTATCTGTTCCTCTAGCTGTTATCCCATCATAGTTAACTGCAACATTAATAGTACCATCTACAATTAAATTACCTTTAGCTCCACTAGCATCGTTTAAACTATATTTAATAGGGCTAAAAGCTGATTTTTGATAACCACTTCCATTTGAAACCCCTAAATTATATGTTCCTTTAACTGTTACATTTCCTGTAGTTACTAATTTTTCAAAGTTACGAATTGAATTGATACCTAAATTCATAATTCCATTCCCAGATAAAATCAAAGTGTCTTCTCCATCAAAACCATCTGTAATACCAGTTAATTTAGAATGTTCTCCTAATTCTAAAACTTCATCTTTTGCACTCATCGCAATAGCATGGCCACTAGGAGCACTGATAGTTCCATTATTATAGATATTAGCTCCAAAAGATTTAATACCAATACCAAAACCATCAACGGCAATAAGTCCTAAATTTGTCACTTGAGCATGATCTTTACCGATAATCCCAGTTGACGGACCTTTAACAGTAATGCTCCCTGCGTTTGTAACTGTAGAATCACCTTGAGCAACAATCCCATTCCCGGAACGATCAACGACAATAAGTCCTAAATTTGTCACTTGAGCATGATCTTTACCGACAATCCCAGTTGACGGACCTTTAACAGTAATGTTCTTTGCGTTTGTAACTGTAGAATAATTTTGACCAACAATCCCAGTTCCAGAATGATTAGTAGTAATTTCCCCTTGATTTGTTACTTTAGAATTATCTATAGCAGAAATTCCTGTACCAGAGTCATTAACTATGATAGCCCCAGTACTTTGATTTGTTACTTGAGAATTGGTTTCACTTATAATTCCAGTCCCAGAATCATTAACTATAATGGAACTTTTATTTGTTAATGAACTAGCTATGTCTTTAACTATAATCCCTTTACCAGTATTATTAACTATAAAAGTCCCTTGATTTTTTAGTTGAGCATGACTTTGAAGTATAATCCCTGTACCAGAGTCATTAACTATAATAGAGCCGTTATTTGTTATAGTAGGGAACAGTTTGTTTTCTCCCTCAAGATCTATCCCAATCCCAGAATCATTAACTATAATAGATGATCCTATTACATTTTTTACAGTGGTATAACCAAGTGCTTTAATTCCAGTACCTCTACGAACATGAATAATTCCATGGTTTTCAATCGTCGGCTCTGTTAAAAAAGGTCCTTGTATATTCCGCGCGTATATACCAATTGCAGGGTGATTAGGATTTGTTCCATTATTATCAACGTTAATAACACCATTATTTTTTATGGAAGGAGACGAAGTTAAGTACAATCCCCAACCCCCGCGAACGTTAATAGTACCGTTATTTATTATATTATGCATGGGGTTCTGTCCTGCCATTCCAAAAGAAGTATCAACATTCATAGTATTACCGAATGGATTGACTTCGTATTTTGAAAATGATTGTTGTGTGATCAATAAACCTAAAATTAAAAATAATATTTTCTTTCTTTTCATTTCTTAATTCTTTCATATGATAAGTGTGTATATTTTATTATCATAGAAAATCCTCCTTTAAATTATTATATTTTTTTGACTTAACTAAATGTTATATGTACTTTAACACATTGAGTCTATAATGGTTGTACAATTTCATACAAATAGTGAGAAATCTAAAAAAAAACTTCTAATTTACAACATTTAATGAACTTATGATTGATCTAAAAAAAATTATAAAGCTAATACTGAAAATATTGCTCTTTTTGAACTAGATATTTTTTGAAGAAAAGTTAAATTAAGCGACAATTTAAAATATACCTTTTGAAAGAGAGAGTTGTTATATTCTTTTAGTAGACACTTTCCATTCGTAAATATATAATATATTTAAAAGAAAGGTGTGTATATAATAGCAAAATATGATAATGAATTTAAAGATATTATGATTGATCTAAAAAGAAAAAAATACTTCTTTTAATATGTTATATAAATCTAAATAAAGTTTTTTTGATTTTATCTATATTTTCAAAAAACTGGAAAATCAAATTTATATTACCATAATCATAACATCTGTAATTTTTTAAAAAAATTAAAAAAAAACTAAATTATTGATTTTTTTTTAGGAAAACAAATAAAAAAACGAATAAAAAAACGAATAAAACTTTTAAATTTCAATATTTAATGACTAACAAACATTCTTTTAAAGTTATTATTTTATTCTATTTAAGTTAATTATTGTATTTATACATTTTATTTAATATTAGTTATCTGAGTATTTTGACATTTAAGAATCTAAAGTCATATATATATAGGGTCTATTGAAGTACTAGCTATGGGATATATCGGTATATGTATTGATGGTAATATTATTTTCTTTCTTTCTTTCTTTGTATTGACTTAAGATATCTATATGTTATATAATTTAAGTACTATATACATTATTAAGTGAACAAAGGAGAAAAAAATGAAAATAAAAAAGGGATTTACATTAATAGAATTACTAGTAGTTATAGCTATAATAGGTATATTAGCGACGACATTGGTACCTAAATTAAGAGAACAATTAGCTAAGGCTAAAGATGCAAGAGCAATAGCAGGTTTAGGAGTAATGAGAACAGGATATGAGATAGCATCTATTAATAAGATGGTAACTGATACAGGAACTGAAATACCGAGAGTTTATTTTAGTGAAGTAATAGCTCATGTAGATAAAAAAACAAAAGATCTTTTTAAAATATTATCCTCATTCCCATATCTTGAAGTAGGTGGGCTTCGTTCTGAACCTACAGAAAATTTAACTTATGGAGGAAGGATGATGATAAATATAGGTGATGCTGGGTCAAGTAAGGTCTTAACTAATGCAAACCCACAACCAATTGGAGAGGTTATGATTTTTTACTCACCTAGTAAGAAACTATATAGTAC
>NZ_JBATVM010000015.1:0-15410 GCF_049671765.1 Psychrilyobacter sp. | reverse complement strand
TCATTGCTTTGCCCAAATTCTTTTGGAATTCCACCGCCTAATCTGATCATTGTTTCTACTGGGGCACCATAATTTATCATATGACCTTTTTGAATCAATACTTTATTTTTTAATCCACTAGAATTAGGCATCTTTTCTATAAGACCTAATTTACCTTCTGTTATAATACCTGCAATACTAAGGGATATACCGGCAGAGGCACTAGAAGTAACGCAAGAATCTTCTCCACCAGTATAACTACTTATTTTTTCTCCAGCTTTATCAATTAAGCTATCGATAACTACAAAATTTTGCCCAGCTTCTTTCATTTTTTCAACGACAGAATCACTAACTTTAGAAACTCCTAAAGCTGTCATTTTCCCACTACCATTAATTACTTTTTTTAATTCTAATTTTTCATAAATATTCATAGTTGTTCTCCTTATTTTAAAATAATAAAGCTAGCCCACCTATAGTCATAGCACCTATAATAGCACCACCTGCAATATGTCTATCGTAATGGTAGAAAATTGCGGCTCCTATAAAGGCTCCTATTCCTGAAGGAATATTATATTGAACTGCTGAAATAACGATTAATGGTCCTAGGAATCTTCCTGTAGCATTTCCAGCTCCCATCATTACACCAGTTCCGCCTGCAGCCATTCCTTCTGGCATAGCTTTTCTAATAGCGATGATTCCAAGGCCAATAATTACCCCGACTGCTCCACCAATTAGTAGTGAAAGAGGAAAACTATTTAAAGGTCCACCGTATCCAGCTGCTAAAAGAAGTGCTGGGACACCTATACCTACTCCCGTCATTAAGGCTCCACCAATATCTAGTAATCCAACTAAAGGACCTTCTAAAACTCTTGCTATTAAAAATCCAGCCGCGAATCCAGCTGCTGCTGCATAATCTCCACCATTTAAACCTTGATCTAGCATTTTTACAACAAAAATTTCATTGAATGCTCCTACACCATTTACTATATACATATGAGTCCCAGCTACTAGAGCTGCACAAAGCATCCCAACGATGATAGGGAACGTTTTATCTGCTAAATAAATATTTTCTTTTTTATTATCCATTTTATCCTCCATATTTTAGAAATTATAAACCTAATTTACTGAAAAACCCTCTAAAGTAAGCTATAGCAATATATAAAATAACTACTATCATGATCATTATTTTAGCTGATTTGTTATATCCATTTTCTTCAATCGTTTGACCGATAAGAATTCCTAAAACACAACCTGGAGTTGCATTTCCCATGATCATATGAGCTGCTCCACCTAATATTGTAGCCCATACTCCTGTTTTTTTACCTGCATCTAGTGCTGCTAACCAAAATACTATTGGCATTACAGGATTTATCATTAGAGATGCTGCAGGGCTTAATATTTTACCTGCAATGTTTGATAAAGACGTTGGAATAATTGAAGCTAGTGTATTTAAAAATGCAACTGTTACTGCTCCTATAAGACCGCCTGCAATACCCATTTTTTTAGGATTATATAGAGTTTCTTCTACTTTTTTATTTCTAGTTAGTAATAAACCTGCTGAAAAATGAGGTATAACTCTATGGAAAACATCCTGCGTTAATGCTCCTGCGGCTACAACTGCTGCTGCACAGTTGAATAAAAAACCAAAACCAAATGATAAATGAGATGCAGAATCTCCTTGACAAGCATTTAGCTCACCAAGAGTTCTAAAGGCTCCCATGGATTGGGAATTAGGTGTATGAAACATTCTTGCTGCTCCTACTCCTACCGCTGCACCACCTAAACAACCTATTATTAAAGATTTTAAAATAATACTTAACAAATTGAACCTCCTTTTTTATATGTATTTAACTTCAAATTCTATTTCTATTTTTACTACGTAACTTGTGATCTCTTTAGCCCAAAAAAATTCGAAAAATTTCTTTATCTCAATTTTTTTTTCTTTATCTAGAATGTAAACTTCAATAGGATCTAACTTTATAATCACTCCATTTATATCTTTTTCAACTTCTTTCCTAAAGCTTGAGAAGCAATTAGCTATAGCTTCTTGCTCTGTTTTGCCTTTCCCAGAAATGATTAGCCTTTTTATTTCTTTTTTTAAATCAGAACTTTTCATAAAATACTCCTTATTATTAAATAGTTTAATGCTTTTTCTAGAATATCAAGTTTAGGTAAAGTCATATTATAAGTTATTTACTTTTTTGTATTCTTCAACTATTTTTTTACCCAACTCTTCTGTATCTAAAAACCCAAAGCCTAATACTTCATAACCTTGTTTAATTGCAGTTACTCCTGCTTCAACTGATCTTAAGTGATGAGTTGCTTTATAACCGTGTTTAGTCTCTGCAGTGATTGCACCAGCTCCTCCACTTCCACAGAAAGAAATTCCGATAGTTCCATTTTCTTTTTTCATTACATCACCAAGTTTAAAATCTGCTGCCATTCCTGGTATAACTATTGCTGTTCCACCAGCAGCCTCTACACCTTTTGCTACATTTTGTCCTTTCCCCATTCTATGACCAATAATTACTTTAATTTCCAAATTAATCCTCCTTATTTATATTTGATTTTATACAGTTTTTTCAAGTTCTATTGCTAATTGTATTTGTATAGCAGCTAAAACTACCTCTAATCTATCCAAGTTTTCAGTATATTTTTTACTTATTTCTACTAATATTTTTTCCGAAACTTCAAGTGACCTTTTATCAAGTTCATCTTCGGGGTTATCTTCTCCACAATCTAAACTTATTTTTTCTCTCAATCTATTGATAAAGCTTACCATGTGTGAATAGAATACCAGTTTAAAATCTCCTGAGAACTCTATTTTTTCTTCTTCTAATACTTTAGTTATAAAATTTATTTCTTCCATATAAGTATTAAACTCTATGTTGTCCATTTTTTGTCTTTGCCTTACATCTTCTAATAATTCTTTCATATTTTACTCCTCGTTATTTAATTTTTACACTTAATTAATTCATCATTAATAAATACAAAATTAGTTTTTATTAACATTTTTCCTATCCTGATTTCTCTAACACTATCCATTAATATTTCATTTTGGTCAGATAAAATTTCAAAAATTGTAAGATCACCTTTATATCCTTTTTTTAATTCTCCTAGTTTATCTAATTTAAGAGCTTGGGTAGGAGCATAAGTAACTCTTTTTATGCATTCTTCTAGTGGTAACCCAATAGATAACATTTTATTCATTGTCAATTCTAAGCTTTTAACTGGATAATCCATATTTTTATCATACATATCAGTACTGATTATATCGGCAGTAAAATTATTTTTTAGGCTATCTTCAGCTATATCAAATGAAAAACTAGCACTGCCGTGAGCCATATCAAATAAGACATTTCTTTTTTTAGCATCAAAAACTTTTTTTATAGGTTTTCCATCCCTTACTAAGTTGTTAACTTTATTATTATAGCAATGAGCTACAATGTCACCATTATTTAATACATCTAATACTTCTTCTACTTTAGGAGGACCATTCCCTATATGCACAACTAATGGAATATTAAGTTCTTCTGCTATTTTTTTTCCTAAAATAATTGGTCTTATTCCATTTTCACCTACAACACTAGAACTTGCCCTAGCCTTTAAAGCTACTATTGTTTCAGGGTACTTATTAAAAATTTTTGAAATATTTTCAGTACTTATTTTAGACATATCTGCCAATTCATTTAATGTTTTCAGACCATCATTTGAAATGTTTAAGCATGAATAAACACGAGTTTTACTTTTTGTTATAAATTCTTTGTAGAATGTTTCAAAAGTATTTGCTCCTGCAGTACCTGCATCAACTAACGTTGTTACTCCTTTTTCTACACCTAATTTATCTGGATAGCTACTTATAGCAGTACCTTTAGGAAAGCAGTGAACATGCATATCTATAAATCCTGGGCTGACTATTTGATTCTTTAAATCTATAACTGTCATATTATAAGATAGAGGTATATTTGTTTCTATATTCTTAATATACCCGTTTTCAATAAGAATATCTTTTTTTTCAAAAGAATATCCATTTATTGAATCTAACAATCTTCCATTTTTTAACAAAGTTTCCATCTCAACCTCCTTTTAGACTTATAACGTTAAATCTGAACTTTAGATTCGTTTTTTGTACAACTAAAGTATAGTTTTTTTAGTTTTTTTAGTCAAATTTATTTAATTTGTCGTTTGATACTAATTTTGATAGAAATTTAAAAAAAAAATCCCTTTATTTTATTGGAATAGAATGGTATTATTTCATTATTAACGATTTTTAAAATACAAAATAAAAGTTATTTTAAATAATAGGAGGTAAAAATGCTTCAAAAAAATATGTTTAATTTGAGTGAAAAGGATATTATTCTCAATTTCAACAAGAAATTTACAAAAAAAGAGAATGATTTTTTTGAATTTATAACAAAATCTCTAGATAAAGATAAAAATAAAAAAATAATTTTTTCAGAAACAAGACTAAAAAAAATAATAAATATTGAAAGTAGAGAAAAAATTATAAGTTTTTTTAAAAAAATCTCTGGGAAAAAAATATATTATTCAATATATCGCTATTCTGATTTAGAGGAAGTTGGTATATTAAATATAATATCTTTATTTACTATAAAAAATAATCAATATGAAGTAGAAATAGATAATAATTTCCATTCAATTTTTATAGAAGGTTCTTATTTTTATGAAAATAATTTTAAAACTTTAATTCATCTGAAAAGTAATTATTCAAGGATATTTTTTAATATAATAAAATTTAATTTTTCTTTAAATAAAGCAATAGAACTCCCGATAGATAAATTAAAAAAAGCTTTAGATATAAAAATAGGTTCTCATGATCGTTTCTATGATTTTGAAAAATTAATTATAAAACCTTGTTTAAAAGATATTTCTTTGGCTATTGGAGAGAAAATTAATTATTTAAAAATAAAAAAAAGTGAATCTAAAAATTCAAAGGTTCTAGCTATAAAAATAGAGATTAAAAAGAATAATGAAGATATAAACGATCTAAGGTTGCTAATGGAATCAATAACTGCAATTTTAAAAACAGAGTCATCAAATATTTGGAGCTTTTTAAATTTAAAATACAAAGAAAAGGGTTTGGAATATGTTCATAATAATGTTACGTACGCAATAGATCATGGACTAGGAGAAGATTTTGAAAATTTTCTTACAAATTCTATAACTTATGATTACTTTAATACAAGGTTTAAAAATAAAATTAGTAAATTTCTTGTGGAAAGAAAAATATATTATGAAAGTTCAAGTAAAATTGATAGTTTAGGAGCGTTTCATTCTGATATTTTTAAAGCTTTGACTATCTTAAAATTTTATTATTTGACATTGAACCCTAGTTTTTTGAAAGCACTAATGAATATAAAAAATAAAAATGAATTTGAGTATCAGGATTCAAAATTTCTTATTATTGCTGAATTTAACAGCAATAGTGACAGTCATATATATATATTTAGATAAAACGGATCTACCTCAAATTACGTGTATATTCAATTCTTAACTACTAAAGAAGAGAGCTGTTGAAACGGCTCCCTTTTTCTACTTCTATACCACGTGTATTTTTTTAAACATTATAATTTTCCCACAACCATTCTTTTTTTCTTTGGATTAGAAGGAGTACTTAAAAATTTTAAAATTTCTATTTGAATTTTTTGAAATTCCAAGTTTTATTTTTTCATCTAAAGTATTTTCCATACTCACTCTCTTCACACCCTATTTTTTTAACTGTTCTTATATCACCTTTAAAACGGTGACATTCTGAAATTTTTCTACCACATTATATTTTTCTATCTCTACAGAGATAAATGCGATATTTAAAGAATATATAAATTCCTTCATTTGGGGATGCTTTAGCAGATAGGAAATTATAGCTTCTTCAGATTTATTTTTTGAGCATTCAGAAGCTTTTCCTGTGATGGTTATACCAACGGCACGGCTTATATCCTCAGGAGAGTTGTTACTGTTTTGTACATGAAAAGATACCTTTTCATTAATTCTGAGATCTTTAAACTTTTTTGTGTCCCTAGGTGTTGCAAAAAAAAGTTTCTTTAAGTCATCCTGTAAAACAAAAGCTATTAGAGTCGTATAGGGAACGTCATTTACTGATGTAGCAAAGACTCCAAAGAGTTCCTTAGTGGCTATATTCTTGATAGTACTTCTTAATCGGTCTATTTTATTCATAATCACTGCTCCTTGGACTCAATTCATAATTTTTTTAAATAGATAAAGTAGATTTCTTTAAATTTTTTTTAGTTTTTTTAATAGGATATCAGTAAACCCTCTTACATCATCCATTAAAATAGCATGTGGATTACACCTCATTACCATTCCATCCAAATACATGAGGCTTTTTATTACAGGAAACATCCCACTTCCGAAATCCATTCCTGAGTTTATTCCAAGTTTTATAGTTTCCATCATCCTTCTAGTAAGACTAACTTGAGAAACTGTGGCATAGGTAAAATCACTATAAAGATCGGTAAACTTCTCCAAAAAATTGTTATAGCTATCGGATTCAAGGGTTCTTTTAGACATCTTATTTAAATTTTCAGCTGCCTTTGAATAATCGTAGCGGCTAAGGTAGTAAAAAAACCAAAAGAGACCCTTTCTAAGCCTTGGAGAGATAGTGGATACACCTGCACAATCAAGAAAGTAAATTTTTTCGTCATTACCTAAAATAATATTTCCAGGATGAATATCTCCGTGAAAGATCCCCACATTAAATATATAAAAACTGTGAACTCTGAAAAGTTCTAAAAGTTTTTCATAGGTAAGACTCCCCTCTGCCAAAAGATAATCGAAGGTATTCCCCTCAATATAGTCTGATACAAGAATCCTTTCAGAGGATAATTTCTTATATACTTGGGGAAATTTTAAGGAACTTAAATCAAAATATCTCATATTGGAATTTCTTATATTCTTTAGTTTTTTCATATCAGTATATTCATTGACAAGGTTTAGTTCTCTACTAGTATAATTTTTGATATTTTCAAGAATTCCAACTGGATCAAAGATCTTATTAAGTTTTGGCCAAATCTTGCATACTAAGAAAACTGATTTTTCAATCCTTGAAATATCTCTAAAGAAAGATTTTTTAAAATCACTTCTTATAACCTTTATGGCCACTTTTTGTCCACTTTTTAAAGTAGCCCTATGAACCTGTCCAACAGAAGCAGAAGAAAAAGGTTTTTCATCCCAAGAAGAAAAATTTTTCAGCAAGGTAGTTTTTCCTTCTAAGAGTTCTGATAAAGTTCTCTCCTTTTCAGGAAAGCTATGGGTATAGAGCTGTGACAGATGAGAACACATTTCTTCTCCCAAAAAATCAATTCTAAGAGCATAGTGTTGTGCTATTTTTACAGCTAGAAGACCCTGCCTTTGAATTTTGTAAAGGCTAGGTAGTTTTTTTCCATAAAAAGAAAAAATAAGTTTTCCAAATCCAAAACTATTCATATTTATCCCTCCTGATTTATTAAATTGGCAGTTATCCTCCCTGACTCGTAAATAGTAGGTAGCCCACTTCCAGGATGTGTCCCTCCTCCTACTAAATAGAGATTTTTATAACCTTCAAGTTTATTATGAGGTCTAAATATAAGCATTTGTGACACTTGATGTCCTAGATTAAATGTCGCTCCTAAAAACACATCTTTTTCTTCTTCCCAGTCTTTTGGAGTAATTATTTTTTCTACTTCTATATGACTTGATATATCTTTAAATCCTCCCTTTGTTTCCAAAGCTTGAATAATCTTGTTTCTGTATCTCGTTTTTTCTTCATCCCAATCTACCTCAGATTTATTATTAGGTACAGGAACGAGGACATAGATAGTTGAGCTCTCTTGTGGTGCTAGAGTGGAATCTGATACCGAGGCATTTTGAACATAGAATGAAAAATCTTCTGAAAGAACCTTCCTTTTTGTTATATCATCTATGTTTGATCTATAGTCCTCAGCAAAAATAATATTGTGGTGAGGTATATCGCTATAGATTTTATTTATTCCTAAATAAAGCATAAAAGTAGAACATGAATATTTTTTTTTATGTAAATTAGAATCAGAGTATTTCTTCCTTAGGTTTTCAGGAATGAGTTTAGACATTCCATTGGCAAAATCAGCGTTCATTATTATATGATCTCCTCTAACAATACGGCCATCAGATAACTTTATTCCTATAGCTTTTTTATTTTCAAAAATTATCTCGTCTACAGGAGAAGAAAGTTCTATACTTCCTCCATCTTCTTTAATAACATCTGCCATTGCCTCAGAAAGTCTATGAAGTCCTCCTTCTATATGATAGATTCCATCGCTATGTTCTAAATATGGAATTATACTAAATGTTCCTGGAGCTTCCCAGGGGGACATACCTATGTATTTAGCTTGGAAAGTAAAAGCAAGTTTAAGCTGTTCATCCTTAAAGTATTTTTCTAAAGTACTATAGAGGGACATATGGGCATCTAAATATGGAAAAGCCTTTAAAAATCTAAGTTTTAAAAAATCTTTCCAAGAACTATACGGAACTTGAAGGCAAGGAATAAGCTTATCATACTTAATTTCCTCCCTTTTAAGGTACGATAGATAACCTGAAGATTCTCCTGGAAATTTTTGTTCGATCTCTGTCATCATCTTTTCTTTATATTTGGAAGACCAAGGGTTAAATGTTTTACTATCACCAAATTTAAGACGATACATAGGATTCACTTCTATTAGTTTTATATAATCCTCTAACTTTCGATCTGTTTTTTCAAATATCTCCTCCAATATACTTTTCATAATAAAAAAAGTGGGACCCATATCAAATGAATAACCTTTTAAATTTATTGGTGAATTTCTTCCCCCAAGGTAAGGTTGTTTTTCAAATATACTTACTTTATATCCCATGGTTGCTAACAACATCCCTGCTGAAAGGCCACCAGGACCAGCTCCAATTATCAAAACATCTTTCATTTTTTACCTCCTTATTAATTACTTTAGTATTAGTTTATTAGGTAATAGATTAATAATTCCTTTAAAGATTCTTTGGAATGAAAGGATTTTTAGTTCAGTAGGAGTAAAAGAAGATAATAGAGTTAACTACGAAAAATGAGTAAAAATTATCTAGGAGGAAATTTATGAAATACTTTTTGTTTTTTTTGTTTTTTTTAAGTACTAAAATATATCCTTTTAGAATAGAGGTAATAAATATTATAGATAGAAAGGCTCTTATATATATTGCTGTATTTGATCAGGAAGAAGGTTTTCCAAGTGACGGAGAAAAAGGAATTTTTAAATGGAAAGGAACTCCTAAAGAGGCTGAAAAAGGAGTTTTTACAGATCTACCTGATGGGAATTATGCCATAGCAGTTTTTCAAGATATAGATGGAAATGATAAGCTAACTAAATGGTTCTTTGGAAAACCTATAGAACCTTATGGAATATTAGGAATGATTGATAAACCAAAGAAGAGACCAAATTTTTTAGAAAATTCTAAAAAAGTATCGAAGAATTCAGTAGTGCAGATAATATTATGGGAACATTAAAGAACTCCTAAAGCTTCAAACAATCTCTTATATCTGACTAAATCCAACTACAGAGTTATATTCATAACTCTAAGTTTCAGTTATGCCTTGAAAGAGTAAATTAGTGTAATTCGTGACATGCTTTTTAAATATTGTAGAGGAATTCATGAATTCCCCGTATGTATAAAGTATATATATTGGTGACAAAAAAAGTTTAAAGAGAGATATTTACCTCTTTTTTTATGGTATAATATAAGAAAAGTATACCCGTAAAGGGCATCACCAAAGTAGCTATTAGTTTTCTAGCGAAAACATAGAACTTTGCGAAGGAGGTAAAGGTTATGAGAGCATTATTAGATCCAAAAGTAGACTTTGTATTTAAAAAAATCTTTGGTTCTGAAAAACATCCAAATATTTTAATATCATTTTTGAATGCAGTGATTAAACCTATAGATAAAATTAAAGGTGTAGAATTGAAAGAAACGGATATAAATAAAGATAGTTTAGAAGATAAATTTAGTAGATTAGATGTAAAAGCGATCACCTCTAGTGGCGAGCATATAAATATAGAAATACAATTAAAAAATGAATATAATATGATAAAGAGAAGTTTATATTATTGGAGTAGACTTTATTCAGAACAATTAAGTGAAGGTGAAAACTATAGTAATTTATCGAGAACAATTTGTATAAATTTATTGAATTTTAAATATTTAAAAACTGAAAATTTTCATTCAAGCTATAGGCTAAAAGAAAGAATAACTAATGAAGAACTTACAGATGTACAGGAAATACATTTTGTAGAAATTCCAAAACTACCTAAGAAAGCAGATATT
This sequence comes from Psychrilyobacter sp., assembly GCF_049671765.1. NCBI lineage: Bacteria > Fusobacteriati > Fusobacteriota > Fusobacteriia > Fusobacteriales > Fusobacteriaceae > Psychrilyobacter > Psychrilyobacter sp. The sequence continues at coordinate 5,093 of NZ_JBATVM010000015.1, read as the reverse complement.
ACAGATGTGTTAGTAGCATGGATAGAATTTTTAAAAGATCCAAATAGTGAAGAAGTTAGGGATATAGAAATGAGCTCTAAAGAGGTAAGAGAAGCCAAAACAGAATTGATAAGATTAAGTAATGATGATAAGGAAAGGGAGCTTTATAATCTAAGGGAAAAAGCTAACAAAGATAGAACAAGTGCTTTAGAAAAAGCTTTGAGTGATGGAATTGAACAAGGTATCGAACAAGAAAAAAGAATGAGTGATAAGAAAATAAAAGAAGAAAGACTCAAAACAGCAAAGAACTTGTTGAATATGGGAATAGATAGAAATAAAGTATCGGAAGTTACAAAATTAAGTATAGAAGAGGTAGAGAAGATATAATTTTTTTCTGCTAGATTTAGTCCACAGAGAAAGCTCAGTGAAGCTCTCTCGTTGATTGGGATTTATTAGAGAAATTCACATTCTATAGAATTTTTAATCAATTCTTTTCCTATAAATTCTACTATTTTTCAGACCTAAATAAGACCACTGAGAGGACCTTTAGTCCAGTCAGTGGTCTTTTAGTCTATTCATTGGACTAAGCCATTTATCGCCTCTAAACCTTAATATTACCAAGGGATATTTGAGTTTGTAGTTTAAGTTTTAAGCAAATCACCTATATCATCACAAGGGGAAGTTTTTAAGGGCTCTTAGAAAGGGAGTGAAAGGAATCAAAAATATACGATTGATAATGAAAGTAAAATAAAATGTGGAGATAGACAATAGGTCTAGTCCTAATTATCATTGTAGAAAAACTACTGTTGAAGTGTAATCGCTATAAACTTAATTTTAGAGTTTATATAAAATCAACAGTAGTTCAATGATTATTTTTTATATTGTAAAAATTCTTCAGGTATTTTTTTATCTAACCTTAGGAAGATTTTATTGTTATATTTTTTTACTGTTTTTCCAGAACCATTCTTTTTTTCTTGAATTTTTACTGGAGATATTTCTTCAATAATAGTCTCTCCTAAGTTAAAATAGGCTGTAGAACTATATCCTAAATGTGGAAATTTCGCACAAACTACCATTTTATAGCCATTTTCCAACATCTCTACTTTTTTTAATGCTCCTTCCATAGTAGTAGATTCTTTGGTCATGTAAACTACCCTTCCTCTATCATCTATATAATTATTATGAAAAGAGTCGGAGTTAGTTATTTGAATTGGGGAATAAAATTTCTTTTGTTGAGGATCTTCTCTCTCTCCAGTTCCATTTATATAATAGTCATTAGAATTCATATTGTAGAGGAATTCTCCTTTATCTACAAGATCAAATGTTTTCATTTTATATGATTCTTTTTTAGATAATTCTTCAAATAACTCAATATGTTCTATTAATAATTCATAGGCATTTTTACTTTTCAACTCTTCTATGACTTCAGTAGTTAATGAAAGTCGAGTTTCATAGTTAAAAATATTAACAAAGTCATTTCCTTTTTTGAAATAATCACTATTTATAGCAGTTTTTTTCCCATTGACATCTTTAGCAACGAGTATAGAGATAAGTTCTTGGTTAGATATTTTTTCACCTCTTAATAACTTAATGTATTCTTTTAATATCTCGCTGCTATAACTCCTAAAAGTAAATTGAGTAATTAATCCAAAAAACTTCATAAGAAATCTATCATCTTTAGTTATATTATATTTTTCAACATATTTATCCATAAAGGGTTCATAAAAGTTTTTACAAAGAAGTTGTAAAAGATCTAGTTCTTTAAAGTTTGGATTATTATATAGTTCAACTAAAGTAGGGATTTCTTTAAATCTATATAATTCATCTTTGATTTTAGTTTTTAATCTCGATTCTACTTTAAAGTTATTAGATATAGATTTGATTATATTTTCCATAGCTTTTTCTTCAATTTTAACATTAATAAATGGAGAAATTGTTTTAAATTCTTCGTTAGCATGTTCAAACAAGGTTCTTTTGTCAGCGGTAGTATTTCCAGTCAGTACTTCAGCAATAGAATAGTTATTATTTGAATTTCCAATAATATCAAAGACAGTAACATATTTATGTGGATCTTCTGTTTTCCTAAGTCCTCTACCTAATTGTTGTAAGTATATAATAGAAGACGTTGTACTTCTTACCATAAAGATTGTATTTATCTCAGGGATGTCAACACCCTCATTAAACTTATTCACTACACATAAAAGCTCTATAGCTCCTGTGTCACTTTTCAATTGTTTTATGTAATTTTCTACATCTTGTCTATTAGAGTTATCACTTGTAATTGATTTTGCATTTATTCCTATATCATTTAACTCAATAGATAGTTTGCTAGCTTCGGTCATTTGAGAACAAAAAACAATACCCTTTAGTTTTTCTCCAAAGTGGCCTTTTTCATTTAGTTGTTCCCTCATAAATTTAGCTAATTCATAATAATTAAATTTTTCATTAGGTTCTAACAATCTTTCTTCAAGATCTAAACCATAGTAAGTAAATGGGCAGACTAACTGATGATTCATAGCATCTAATAACCTTATTTCATAAGGTACCGTGTAGTTAAAAATATCAAATAAAAATTTAGGATCTTCCGTTCTTTCAGGAGTTGCTGTGATTCCAAGGGTAAATTTAGGAGTAAAGAAGTTTATTAAATTGTGATATCTAGTATTCTCTCCTATTTTATGGGCTTCATCATAGATTATATAATCAAAATAATCGTTAGAAATTTTATTATATAAGTGACTATAAGCAGTTTTGTCGGTAGTAAAAACCATATCGTAATTATGAAGATTTATTAAATTTGATGAATTTAATTCTAATAATTTCTTATTAGTGAAAACTTTTTGAAATGTCTCTATAGCAGAGGTTAGGATAAGTCTGTTATGGACTAAAAATAGTACTTTTTTAGCTTCAAATTGCTTTACATCAAAAGCAGAAAGATATGTTTTTCCTGTTCCAGTAGCGGCAATTACAAGACCTTTCGCAGATTCTTCCCTACAATTTTTTAATTCAATTAATGCTTTTTCTTGCATATAATTAGGAATGATATTATTTTTTAATTGAATGTCATGAATTTTTTTATTTAATTCTTTTTTTTCATTAAATAATTGTGTATATTGTTTTATTAATTCTGTAGTGATAGTTTTAGAAAGTGGATCTTCCCAAATATTATTAAAAATATCTGTATGCTCTTCTATTATATATCCATCTTTTTTAGAATTTATTTCTACAGCTAGTTCGTGAACTAGACCAAATGCTCTAGCCGAAATATTAGAACTCCCCAAAATTATCTTATATTGATCTTCACCTTCACCTAGATATGTTTTTAAATGGAATCCTTTATCCCCAAGACGAGGAGTGTAAACTTTTGATTCCATAGGTAGTTCAAGAAGTTTTTTCAAAGATCTAGGATCAGTTACCATTCCTTCAGTAGTTACGATTATTCGGCTATCAGAATTAAATTTTTTCAAATCTTGATAAATAAGGGAAAGACCAGACCAAACTGCATAGCTGACAGCAATGTCAACTCTTTTAGAAGTCCTTAAAAGATTTTGTACTTTGTCTTTTATATTTTTTATATTAGTATTGACAATTAAATTAGGGTTGTAGGTAATGGATTCTAACTCTTTATTAAATAGTGATTTTTTTGTAGCGTTCTCCATTTTACTCTCCTATTAATCTTTTTACTATTGGGATATCTGCTCCAGCCCAATCTAAATTTTCTAAGTTATTTTTATCTAGCCATTTACTATTTAAATGTTCAGTTAATTTAATATTATTTGTATCCCCATGACAAAGATAAGTATGCATTGTTAGATGAAATGTTTCGTATTGATGCTCGACAGTCATAATAAATTTTTCTATAGTAATATCTAACAGAAGTTCTTCTTTTATCTCTCTAATAAGGGCTTCTTCTTTAGTCTCTCCTTTTTCTATTTTACCTCCGGGAAATTCCCATTTCATAGCTAGAGGACCTTTATTTTTTCTTTGAGCACAAAAATATTTATCTTTATATTTTAATACCGCTGCAACTACTTGAATTTTTTTCATAGTACGCTCCTTTTATTACCGCTTTAATCTTTTATATCTTTATATTTAAAAAATTTCCTATACCATTTTCTAAAAATAGAACTATAATACTTAATTTAGAAAGTTTTTAACACTTTTAAAGTATACAATATTATTATTTTACTTACAAGATTAGTTCGAAATATAGCCAAAACCCTAGTAAATACACCTAATACAACTAAAAATAGTGGTTAATAGGATTTTTTTTTAAAGGGGAATAAAAAAGGCCTTCTTATTTCCCTTCTAAGGCACCTTAAAGGAATTCCCCTTATAATTTATGGGCATAAGGAAGAAAACAGCTCTATCAAAGGCTTCTAACCATTGGTATTATTGGGGTTGAGGAGGAAGGTTCCTTAAAAATATTATTTACTTCTAAAGGTATTAAAAGTTCTTTTTAAAGTATCAAAATAATACTTTTTGTTTGGATATAAAACTAAAAAAGACTATGTATTTAGGAATATAGTCGTTTTTTTATGCTTTAATCGCCAATTTTATAACTAATACGTTTCTAAAAAGAAGGGTTATTCAGAAAAAATCTATCTAGATAGCTTAAAAAATAGTTATTATAATATATAAATGTTTGAACTATAAATTAGGTATATATAATAGAATAAATGTTATAAGAATATTAAAAAAATTAAAATTGTGTTAACTTTAATAATATAGTAAAATTGAAAAAAAGGAGGAGATTTCTATGAAAATAAAGATTCCCAGAGGGGAAGAATTTGATATAAAACATATAGTTTCAGACTATAATGGAACCATTGCTTTAGATGGAAAACTTGTAGAAGGTGTTGCAGACCTTATAAATGAACTATCAAAAGATATAAAATTTCATGTAATTACAGCCGATAGATGCACTACAATATTTTAAAAATATAAAGAGACTTATAGCTGCTTTGAGAAGGGAATAAAAAAAGTACTATATTCCTTAATACATAGTCTTTTTTAGTTTTATATCCAAACAAAAAGTATTATTTTGATACTTTAAAAAGAACTTTTAATACCTTTAGAAGTAAATAATATTTTTAAGGAACCTTCCTCCTCAACCC
>NZ_JBATVM010000014.1:0-11520 GCF_049671765.1 Psychrilyobacter sp. | reverse complement strand
ATTTATGGAGTCAGTCTTTCTGACTCCTTTTTATATTAAATTAATTGAATCTCAAGCTAAATTTAGGTATACTAGGATAAGAGAAAATTAGTAAATATAGTAGAGATAACACATTGCTTTTTTATTGTGGAAGTTTAAATTTATGAATAGAATATAAGGGGGAAGGTTATGAAATATATATTAATATTATCACTACTATTACTTGTAGGGTGCACATCTGCTAAAAAAAAAGAAATTGGATTAATAGATAGTAAATTTTATCCGTGTCCAACCAGCCCAAATTGTGTATCTTCTATGGCTCCGAAAGAAGATTCACATTACATAAAACCTATTATTTATAGCAATATGACAAGAGACCTTACTCAGAAAAAAATCATTGCAATATTAGGAACACTAAAAAATACAAAAGTTGTAGAATATAACGATGAATATATCCATGCAGAGGTAAGAACATCATTTTTTAAATTTATAGATGATGTAGAATTTTACTTTCCTATGGATAAAAATATTATCCATGTGAGATCATTGGCTAGAACAGGATATAGTGATTTTGGAGTAAATAGAAAAAGAATGGAAAAAATTAGAGTGAAGCTCCATGAATAATGTTTTTACAGGGGTATATATATTAAATTTTATTTTTATTATTACTATTATTTTTTTTGAAAAGAGAAAAAATACAAGTACTATAATATGGATTCTTATCCTTAGCTTAACGCATATATTCGGTTTTGTACTATACCTTTTCTTTGGATTAAGTCTGAGAAAAAGACGATTTACCCGTAAATATTATAAACAATTTTCATTTGATAAAAAAAAATTTAAAGAAGATACTATGAGTGATACAAGCTCGCATCCACAAAATAATCTAATTCAACTATTTAATGTAAAGAACCATGCCTATTTAAGAACTAAAAATGACATTAAATTATATACTCATGGAAAACAGCTTTTTAAAGATCTTAAAGGAGACATTTGTTCTGCTAGAAAATACATTCATATGGAATATTATATCTTTGAAAATGATGATATAGGTAATGAGATTATGGATCTACTGATAAATAAGGCTAAAAATGGAGTAGAGATAAAACTCATCTATGATGGGATGGGATGTATCCATGTATCTAATAGTTTTTTTCAAAGGCTTCAAGATGCCGGAGGAGAAGTTCTTAATTTTTTTCCACCACTATTTTCTAGATTTGGACTGAGAGCCAATTATCGAACCCATAAAAAAATAGTTTTAATCGATGGGAAGTGTGGGTTTTTAGGTGGAATGAATATTGGAGATGAATATTTAGGGGAAAATAAAAAAATTGGTTATTGGAGAGATACCCATCTTCGGATAAAAGGATCTGGTGTTTTAGGATTAGAAAAAGAATTTTTAATAAACTTAGATTTCATGAGAGAACAAAAAAAACTTTTTAAAAGAAGGAAGAAAAAATCAAATTATTCCATAGATGATTACCTACACTTTGAAAAAAGTGATGGTAATAGCGATTTACAGGTAGTTAGTAGTGGTCCGGACTATGAAGAACCATTTATAAAAAATGGTATTTTCAAGATGATTACAGGAGCAAAAAAAAATATCTATATACAAACACCATATTTTATACCTGATGAGACTATATTAAATGCCTTAAAAATTGCCGTTATGGGTGGAATAGAAGTAAATATTATGGTTCCTTCTAAACCTGATCATATTTTTGTCTATTGGGCAACCCTTTCCTATATTGGAGATTTAGTTAAGCTAGGGGCTAGATGTTATTCCTATGAGAAAGGATTTTTACATTCTAAAGTTGTCATAGTGGATGATGAAATTTGCACTATTGGATCTACTAATATGGATATTAGGAGTTTTTTATTGAATTTTGAGATAAATGTTTTTATCTACGATGCTAAAATAGCACTTCAATTAAAGGATGCTTTCTTAAAAGATATTAAAGATTCTACCTTGGTTACTTCTAAAGAATATAAAAATAGAAATTTTGTAATCCGGTTTAAAGAATCAATTTCGAAACTACTTTCACCAATAATGTGAAAAAAGTCATGTCTGTTGACTTTGCTACTTTAAGGTGTTAAAATGACAGTTGTAATTTAAAAAAGTTAGGAGGAAAAGAATGACATTATTAAAGGTAACATTATTTGGATTTTTATATTTTTTAAAATTGAACATATTTAAACTACCTAAGGTAAGAAAAATAGATGTTGAAAAAGATCGTATTTTTTATGCTAGAGATTTATTTAGAGGTTTTGGAAAAGGAATATTAGAAAGAACTAACTCTAAAGTAGAGGTGATCTATGAAGATGAGGAGGAGTTTAAAAATCTTTCTATGGATGAACCTATTGTTTTAATATCTAATCATCAGAGTAATATAGATATTCCTACAATACAAGGGTATTTTCCTTTCGTACCTGGATTTATGGCTAAAAAAGAGATGGAAACTTGGATTTTTTTTAAAACTTGGTTCCCAATTACTAACTCTATATTTATAGATAGAAAAAATCCAAGAGAAGGAATAAAAGCTATAAGAAAATCTGTGAAATTTATTAAAGATGGCTATCCTATGTTAGTATTTCCAGAAGGAACAAGATCTGAAACTGGAGAGATAGGCGAATTTAAAAATGGTGGATTCAAAGTTGCCATTGATTCTAAGGCAAAAATTATACCAATCACATTAAAAGGTACTTATGATATTCAAAGTAAAAAAAGTATTAGGATGTTTAAAAATAAAAATGTGAAAATGTATATTGGTAAGATAGTAGATACCAAGAATTACGATAGAGAAGGTTTAAAAAATATTCATAATGTAGTCAAGGAAATAATTGTAAATAACTATAATAAATAATTGTGAAGAGGGTATAATTTCTACCCTTTTTTTGTTTCTAATAAAAAATGATTCTACTAGAGTATTAAAATATTAATTTCCAAGGTTTTCTATTGAATAGTTGAAAAAGTCTAAGAAAAATGATATAATACGGTTTCTGTATAAAATTATAGAATTTTAAAAAATAGGGAGGAAAAATGGAATTTTTGTCAAAAAAAATAAACTATAAAAATGAAATTTTGTCTGGACTTACAGTAGCTTTAGCACTGGTTCCAGAAGCAATTGCATTTTCTTTTGTTCTAGGGGTAGACCCATTAGTAGGATTATATTCAGCTTTTGTTATGGGAATTGTTACATCTATTTTAGGAGGAAGACCTGGGATGATTTCTGGGGCAACAGGTGCTATTGCAGTAGTGCTAGCAGCACTTGTGAGTACGTATGGTGTGGAATATTTATTTGTAACTGTAGTATTTATGGGGCTACTTCAAATTCTAGCTGGGGTTTTTAAATTAGGTAAATTTTCACGAATTATACCACATTCGGTAATGCTTGGATTTGTAAATGGACTTGCGATTGTAATATTTAAGGCTCAATTAGGTCAATTTAAAACTGTAGATTCTTATGGGAACTCTGTTTGGATGAGCGGGAATGAATTATATATAATGCTTGGGTTAGTAATTATAACTATGGTTATTATAAAATTTTTACCTAAATTAACTAAGGCTGTACCTTCTACACTTGTAGCAATTATTGTAACAACGCTTATATCTATGAAGTTAACTAAATTAGGCCTTAACATTCCAAATGTTAGAGACTTTGCTGGTGGAGAGATCTCTGGTGGATTACCAGAATTTCATATGCCTGTAGTACCATTTAATTTGGAAACATTAAAAATTGTATTTCCGTTTGCTATAACAGCTGCTTTTGTGGGTTTAATAGAATCATTACTTACTTTATCACTAGTAGATGAATTAACAAATACAAGAGGGAAAAGTAATAAAGAAACTATAGGACAAGGAATAGCAAACCTTATTAGTGGGTTCACTGGTGGAATGGGTGGATGTGCAATGATTGGACAGTCTATAATAAATGTAACTTCAGGTGGGAAAACTAGAATTTCTTCTGGTTTTGCTGCAATTTCTTTATTGATGTTTGTTATGTTTGCATCTGGACTTATTGGAATGATTCCATTAGCAGCCCTTGTAGGAGTAATGTTTATGGTAGTTATTGGGACATTTGAATGGGAGTCTCTTCAGCTGTTTAATAAGATACCTAAAAAAGATGTTTTTATAATAATAATAGTTACAACAATTACTGTTGTAGAAGATTTAGCTATTGCAGTTATTACAGGTATTGTGATCTCAGCATTAACTTTTGCCTGGGAAAAAGGTAAAAAAATAAGTGCTAGAATCGAAGTTAGAGAAGATGGTGCAAAAGTGTATAGACTTGATGGACCGTTATTCTTTGGTTCAGCTTTAAGTTTTAAGGAGTTATTTACTCCAAAAGAGGATCCTAAAAAAATATATATTGATTTTGCTAATTCTTATGTAAGTGATCATTCTGCCATTGAGGCAATAAACGCAATTACAGAAAAATATAGAGAGCTCGGTAAAAAAATTCATCTAAAACATCTAAGTTCAGATTGTTTAATATTATTAAAAAATGCAGATGAAATAATAGAGGTAAATGTATTTGAAGATCCTAAGTATCATGTGGCAGATGATAGTTTAGCATAAAAAATCAATGTGATTTTGCATCTAAAGAATAAAAATAAGGGAAGTTCATATGAACTTCCCTTATTTATTTACTAATTCTTTTATTTTTTCTATAAAAAAATCTATGTCTTCTTTTAAGAGATCAAAGGACATTACGAATCTAACTTCTGAAATATTAGGATTCCATAGGTAGAAATAACAAAATTCTTGTAAGGATTCTATAATTTTTTCAGGTAAAATTGCAAAGACAGCATTTCCTTTTACATCATTAGTTATAGAAATATTAAGTTTAAGGAGTTCGCCCTCGAGATATTTTTCCATATTATTCCCAAGTTTAGTATTTTCATACATTCTCCCTAAGAAAAATTATATTTTTCTTAACTTATTATATTCAGTAATCTTTTCTTTTAATTTTTCTATCTGTGTAGGTGTAAATTTTTCTTCTTTTAAAACTTCAAAATCAAAGTTTTCTAATTGATAGAGAAACTCTATGCCCATATCTGTTAAGTGAGAAACAAAACTTCTATATCTAAAAAATATTTTAGAAACTCTATGCCCGTGGACTAAGTATTTCTCTATATCAGAATTAAATTCACCATTTTTAAATTTGGTGTATTCATTTTTAGCATTGTTTATTTTGGTTTTAGAGATTCCATCAGTCATTAATTTTTCAAAGTTTAAGTGTTCTAATTCACTCACATATATAAGACCTAAGTTTTCAATAATTTTTTTAAACTCATCATGCTTTCTAGCAGAATAAAGATCCTTAATTAAAACTTTATATCGAGGTTTTTGTTTTATTATTTCAGGCTTCTTAGATTGTTTTAAAATCTTATTTTCTTCCTTTAAACAGTCTACTATTTTTTCTATTTCTATTATTTGTTCAATAGTTTTACGATTTTTACCAATTAATTCCATATTTTCTAACTTGAAATTTTCATTAGAAATTTTTAAAGTTGTATTTTCTTTTTTTACCTTATCAAATTCCAAAGTGATTTTTTCAAATTGTCTATCATGAGGAGATTTAGATATGCTATTTATTTTTTTATCTTTTTCTTGAATAGCCTCAAACAACTCCTCTTCTTTACCCTTTCTTTTAATAATTTCTTTTTGTAGGCTATCGATCAGTGTATTTAATTCAACTATTTTTTCTTTTTCTTTGATTCCAAATAAACTCATAGGTTCCTCCATGTTTTTCTTTTTAATATAAGTATAATAGAAAAAATAAATAAATTCAAATTTAAATTATTCTTTTAATAATTTTTTTAAAACTGTATAATATACAAGGAGGTGAAATATGAAGTTAAAACAATTTATAATTATTCTGATATTATTATTTTTAAGCGGGTGTAGTAGTCTAAATTTATTTATGAAAGAGACTAAATTCAATAACCTAAAAGAAAAAAATGGTCTTTATTATAAGTATGAAAAGCTCTATACTGGAGAAGCTAGATCTTTTTATAAAAATAAAAATAAAAAAGCTTTTGGGACTTTTAAAGAGGGAAAATTTCATGGAATTTTTTTATTTTATTATGAAAATGGAAATTTGAAATCAAAGATGAAATTTATTAAAAATAAATTAGATGGAACAAAATATCAGTATTACATCAATGGGAATAAAAAACTAGTAGAAAATTACAATGAAGGGAAATTAAATGGAATGTTGATAGAATACTATAAAAATTCAGCAATCAAGTTTGAAGTTCGGTTTAAAAATGATAATATGACTGGGGATGCTGTGTCCTATGGAAAAGATGGTAGTATTATCGATCTGGTAAGTTACGAAGAGGATAAAGAGTAAAAAAGTGATAAATTTAAGTGCGATACTTAAATTTATCACTTTTCATTCTTCTCCTAATGTTTGTCTATAAAAATTTCAAATACTACTCTGTCCCAAGAAATTTTTCTCTGGGATTCAATATTGAAATAAATTTTTTTACTTTTTTCTAAAATTTGAGCGGTAGAATGGTCAAAACTGATTAAAAAATCAGCTATGTCTCCATCTCTAGTGAGAGTTTTTATAGAATTTTTTAGAGGTAATTTTGTTTTTCCTTTAATAGTTACACTCAAATCTATTGATTCAGAAGAACTTATATTTCTAACTCTAAATCTAGTTCTTTTTATTTTAGAAGTATCTACTTTTTTTGAAAGAGATATCTCAAATGATTTTGAAGTAATCCCTTCGTTGGCATTGTCTAATCTATAAGTAAGAAGATCGAGGCTCTGTTCTCCACAAATATCAAGTTGGATAGCTTCTCCAATAGATTTTCTATCTATTTCTTTGCCTAAAAGGTACATAAGTTTGGCAATAGCAGCTTCTGGAGTGAGATCCATACCACTAACTACACCTGCATCTAAAAGTCTTGTACTGGCATCATAGAGTCCCATTTTAACCATGCCAGTAGGACATTGGCTGATGTTTACAACTGTAACGCCTGATTTTACAATTTCCTCAATAACAGAAACAAAAGCATCACTAGTAGGAGCGTTTCCGTTTCCGTAAGTTTTTAAGATAAGGCCCTTAATATCATTGCTTTTAAAGATTTTTTTTAATATTTCAGGATTGAATCCTGGGAATATATCAAAGACCAATACATTTGTATCCATAGAATAATCTACAAAAAATTCTTTTTTAGATGGCTTTCTAATTTTTGAACAATCTATCTTTATTTCTGACCCAGCTACTCCTAAATTTGGATAGTTAGGAGTTGAAAAACCATAGTAGTTACTTGCGTCTAATTTTCTGGATCTATTTCCTCTGAGAAGGTGGTCTCTAAAAAATATAGAAACTTCTGGAACTAAATTAATATTGTATAATTCTGATCCCGCGATCTGAATAGCTGTCACTAAGTTTTGAAGGGCATCACTTCTAGGATTTTCAAGTGGGACTTGAGATCCAGTTAAGATAACAGGCTTACTCAAATTATTTAGCATAAATGAGAGAGCAGACGCTGTAAAAGCCATTGTATCAGTTCCATGTAAAACAACAAATCCACAATATTTATTATAATTTTTTTCTATAATTTGTGCTATTTCAATCCAAATATTTGGATTCATATCTGAAGAATCAATAAGTTCATTTACTTGAATATATCCAGTATCAAAATTATTTAAAAGTGGATAACTTGCTGCAATTTCATTCCAATCTTCAGCAGGTTTCAACGGGCTCAATGGATTTCCTTTTTCAATATGGACCATTCCAATGGTACCACCTGTATTAATTACTAGTACTTTTTTCATCCCACTCCTCCAATTACTATAGTTTCTATAAATGTTATTTTTTCTTTTATTTGTGCATAATATTATACTTTTTTTGGGGGATATATGGAAGTCTTTTTTAGTGTATTTAATATAAATTTTCTATTGATACTATTTAGTTACAAAGTCATTAGCGACTTCTTTTAAAATTATGGAGTTATGCGGTACCTGAGAAGGGACTATATGACACCCTAATAAACATTATATCTAATTTTTCTTTTACTATTCTTGTTTGGATAGTATTATTTGTCATTAAATAATTTTAAACTCTTTTTCTAATTAGTCGTAATTATTTCATAAAAATCTCTTTCATCTATATTATTGATTCTACATAATTTTATATAATGCGACTAGCTCAATTTGAATTCCGCAGATACTTTCTGCGTTTTTGAATAAACAGAATAAAATTTTCTCATTTGTTCTATATTTCCCACTGAAAATCTTCGATTTCAAAAAGTTCCACGCAAAAATCTACGATCTTAGGATCATAAATTTTCCCTCTTCCTAGTTTTATTTCATCCAAAGCTACTTTTATTCCTAAAGCAGGCCTATAGGGTCTATAGGAATTAATTGCTTCTACCACATCTGAGACTGCGATTATCTTTGCCTCTATAATAATTTCTTCTTCCATCAATCCGTTGGGATAACCGGAGCCATCTAATCTCTCGTGATGCTGAACTATCATCTTTTTTATATCCCATGGGAAGTCGATACCGCTTATTATCTCTTGCCCTATTTCTGAGTGGAGTTTAATCAAATCAAATTCAGGCTTAGTTATTTTCCCTGGTCTATTTAGTATCTCTCCAGGAACATAGATCTTACCTATATCATGGATTAAAGCTCCAAGACGTAGCCCTTCTATACGCTTCTCATCCAACCCAAGTTTCCTAGCAATAGCAACTGCTAGCTTTGTCACTCTTTTCTGATGCCCTGCAGTATAAGGATCTCTTTTTTCTACGGCAAGTACAAAAGCATCTATTGTTTTTAACAGAATTTCATAGTTAGCTCTCTGAGCTTCTTCTCTTTCTTTTTTTAGCCTTAAGATATAAATTCCTTGGGCAATATTTTTAGTGAGCCTATTAAAAAGCTTGACCTCCTCACTATTGAAGGAGTCTTTACTGCTAGAATATAAATTTAATACTCCTATTATATTTCCCTCGGATTCAATAGGTAGTGCAATACTTGACCTATAGCCGAACTCCTTAGCTTTTTCTCTCCAAGGTAAATAATCCTTATTTTTCATTATATCTTTCATCAAATATTCTCTACATTCACGGATGGCCCTTCCTGTCGGGCCCTGACCGCAGACATTATCGCCCCAACTTATATCTATAGAGGATAAGTACCCTTTTTTAAACCCTGCTTCTGCTACTGGTGTAACTTTTTTCTCGGAATCGTTGCCAATAGAGCCTATCCAGGCTAACTTATATGGACCTTCGTCAACTAAAATTTTACAAATTTTTGTATACATCTCCATCTCATTTTTTGTAGCTACAATTATATCTTGGCATTTTAAAATGGTAGAATATGCATTTCTCATTCTTTCAAAAGATTTCTCTAAATTTTCAAATTTAAATTTACTAGACTGATTATTGATACAACACCTCTCTTTTTTACTTTATTTAATTCTAATTTTAACTTTAATTCTTTGTTAAGTCAATTTTTAAATGAGCTATGGAAAGCTCTTAAATTAACAAGTAATTTATTGTTTGTTTATTTAATCCTTTTTAAATTTTTATTTGCAATCTTGTTTTTTTATTTATTTTTGTACAAATCAAATTATTGAGTAAATTTATGTTATAATCAAATTAACCTTAAATTATGATTAAAATTTGTGTGTAATTTAAAATTATGAATCCAAAAAAAAATTAACTTTTTATTAATAAATTTAAAATTTTAAAGGAGGAAAAAATGAATACTTTCATCTTGGGTATTGGTATTTTCGTATTTACTTACTATCTCATCGTAACAGAAAAAATACCTCATACCCTTTCAGCATTACTAGGTGGTGTACTGATGGTTACTTTGAAGATTTTGCCATCTGAAAAGGCTTTTCAGTCCATCGATTTGAACGTTATTTTTCTTTTGATCGGTATGATGATCATAGTTCAAATAACTTCTGAATCTGGACTGTTCCAATGGGTAGCTATTAAGATTGTCAAGGCTGTGAGGGGGAAGCCCTTTCCGTTAATGCTTTTATTAATGGTTATAACAGCTCTATTCTCAGCACTCTTGGACAACGTCACCACGATTTTATTATTGGGTCCTGTTACCATACTTATAACGGAAGAGCTAAAAATTGACTCTATACCATTTCTTATCGCTGAGGTAGTAGCCTCTAATATCGGTGGAGCAGCAACTCTTATCGGAGACCCTCCCAACATATTGATAGGAAGTGCTTCTAAGCTATCATTTAATGAATTTGCATTAAACTTATCTCCAATAGCTATAATTATCCTTATAGTTACAATTATTAACTTTAAATTTATTTTTGGAAGAAAGATGAAGGTTTCTAGAGATTTAAGAGCAAAAGTTATGGATATGGATGCCAACAGAGCCTTGAGAGACAAAAAACTTATGATAACTTCTCTTGCAATACTATTCTTTGTTTTTATAGGATTTTTGACACATTCAATGACTCATATTGAACCATCATTTATCTCTTTTGGTGGGGCAGTTATTCTCATGATAGTCACAAAAAAAGATGTAGAAGAAATTTTTAAAACCGTAGAATGGAAAACTTTGTTTTTCTTTACAGGGCTTTTCATAATGGTTGAGGGGGTCGTAGAAATAGGAGCCATAGATATTCTAGCAAACCATGCTCTCAAACTCACAGGAGGAGATCTCGCCAAGACATCTATTCTGATACTTTGGATGTCTGGGATAATTTCATCAGTAGTGGATAATATTCCCTATACGGCAACTCTTATACCTATGATAAAAACAGGACTAATTCCCAACATCTCCTTAGCACATCCGGAAATTCCATTGCAAGTTATAAAATATTCTCTGTGGTGGGCTCTTTCTCTAGGTGCTTGTCTAGGTGGGAACGGAACCCTCATAGGAGCCTCTGCCAATGTGGTAGCTGCTGGAATAGCTTCAAAGAGTGGTAAAAACCTGTCATTTATGACATTTACAAAATACGGTTTTTTCATAATGATAGAGTCTATGATACTAAGCACTTTCTATCTTTGGTTTAGATTTTTTTAAAATTTAAATTTATTTTTTTTTAAAATCTCAAAATTTATAATTTCCAAAATAATAAAAAAGGGATATTTTAAAAATATCCCTTTTAGATTACTCTTTATATTTCCAAAACAATTCTCTTATAGAATTAGCTCTCCTAAAAACTTTAAACTGAAGTAATTTAGTTTTATAATTCCATGGATCTATCTTAAACTCTAATCCTTTTCCTTCAATTTGAAATCCTCCAAACCCAATGACACTTTATATTCATCTAGTTTATTATCTATTTGATCATTGGAAGTTAAATTAATATCTCCATCATGCTTAGAACTTTTAAGCCCTTCAGCAAAATCTATTAACACTTTATATGTTACATCTCTAGCCTTTTCTCCTCCTACACCTTCAATAGCATCTCCTACCTTATCTCCTGTTTTCTTTAGTAGTGGTGATGGTAAAGCCAATAATATAATTCCAAATACTATCTGTAGTACTAATGGG
The DNA here is from genome assembly GCF_049671765.1 of Psychrilyobacter sp. Taxonomy (NCBI): domain Bacteria; kingdom Fusobacteriati; phylum Fusobacteriota; class Fusobacteriia; order Fusobacteriales; family Fusobacteriaceae; genus Psychrilyobacter; species Psychrilyobacter sp. The sequence goes on along the minus strand of NZ_JBATVM010000014.1, from coordinate 41 downwards.
TTTGTAAGTAATTCTTTCATTTTTTGAACTCCTTATAATTC
>NZ_JBATVM010000013.1:0-6196 GCF_049671765.1 Psychrilyobacter sp. | reverse complement strand
AATAAAGTTATTTGTTTAAAATTTTCTTTTGTAGATAGTGTAAAAGAGGAAATCTTAAAAAATACAAATATAACTATACACTCCATTAAAAATAAGGTCCATGATATCCCTAAAATAAGTAAATTAATAGAATCTTCTCTAGGGGAAGCTGAACCAGAGATAATTTTTAAATTAATTGATAAGATCCAATCAAACTTTGAAGCTCCTATCGATGTTTTTTTAGAAGCGACACTAAAAAGTCATTACAGATTAAAAGGTGAAGCTATAAAAATTATAGATATTTCTGAAAATTTCAGTTCTTGTTTTAAGATTGAAGGTCGATTGTACAAGGAGCTCTCTATTTTTAACTTTAGTTATAACTACTTTTTTTTACAGGAATTACAAAATTTAAGGATGAACGGAATTTTTAATTACAATATCTTCCCTTGGAAGATAAAAGTAGGATTTAATTCTAAAGAAAATTCTAGTATAAAAATTTATCTAAATTTAGAAGAAAATTTTATTCTATAAATCTAAAAAGACAAAAAGGTGCTACATCCAAAAATAAAATCATAATATATTAAAAACGAGGAACAATAATTAAAAAATTATTACTCCTCATTTTATAAAAGTTTTACATTAATTTTTAGAGTCTACACAAAACTACAATAGACCCAAATTATTCTATATATATACTTTTTTTCTACTTATTCTGGATAGATTATTACTAATATTTTTAATTATTTTTGCTTTTTTACTCATAAAAAATGCCTTCCTAATTACTAGATTATACTCTAATAGCTAGAAAGGCAACATTTAAACTTACACTAAATTCAGGAAATACCGTAGAAACTTCTAGTAATTTAAATATTTAAAATTATTTTTCTCTTATTTTTTTTAATTCGTTCATCAATGTTTTATGAACCCCAGGAGTCCACGTTGGGAATTGATTAAAAACGTTAGCTGTAGAATCATTAAAAGCTTCTGAATCAACTTCGTTGAAAACAACACCCTCTTTTTCTAGTTTATCCTTGTATTCTTTGTCTATTTTTCTAAGCTCTTTGTTATTTTCTATAGCTCCATTTTGAAATTCTTCCATAACAATTTGTTGCTGTTTAACGCTCATTTTCTCCCAAAGTTTAGGAGAAATGTAAACTCCTGCAGTTCCCAAGAAATGTTTTGTCACTGACATATTTTTAGTGACTTCATATATTTTAGTTCCGTACATTGTGGCGATAGATCCTTCTAATCCGTCTACAACCCCTTGTTGAATAGCTGCATAAGTTTCTGTAAATGATATTGGAGAAGGATTTGCTCCCATAGCATCAAGTGTTTTCATCCATAATTGGCTGTTAGGAACTCTAATTTTTAATCCTTTAAGATCATTAGGATTTTCAATTTTTTTATTTGTAATTAAATTTCTAAATCCAAATAGATAATCTAGTGCTATTATTTTTATTCCTTTTTCCTCTGCTTGTTTTTTTAAACCTTTAACATAATCAGTATCTATCATAGCTTCATATTCTTCATAACTATTATACAGCATAGGACCAACTAATGCTGCAAAATCAGGGATATAATCTCCTACATATGATGGATCTTCTACAGCAATCCAATCTGATCCACTAACAACTTGCTCTAAGCTGTCCTTATACACAGGTAATTGTCCACTGTGAAAGACCTGTATATCAATGGTTCCTTTGGACCTTTTGTTTATTCTCTCTGTGACTTTTTCAATTTCTTGAGTTACTAATTCAGATGGTTTAAAAACCATACTGAGTTTAATAGTTAACTTGTCATTTGATTTAGCAGTTTCCTCTACCGTTTCTTTTTTCCCGCATCCGATAAAAAATAATGAGGCTCCTAATATTAACGATATAAAAAATTTCATTTTTCCTCCTAATCTTATTAAATAATTATTAAAAAATATCAGGGTAATTAGTAATTATCCCTTCTACACCAAATGAAGCTAATATTTTTGATTCTTCTAATGTGTTAACAGTCCAAGCATAAGTTTTAATATCAATTTCTTTAAGATCGTCTACATTTATTTTATTTATAAATTCCGCTCCACAATGAATACTATATAGATTAAAATTAGAAACATAATTTTTAAGATCTAATAATCCCGCTGTTATAAGTAAACCAACTTGTATTTCAGGGTTTATTTCATTTATTTTTTTTATAACTCTATGGTCAAAAGATGAAATGATAATATTATTATTTAATCGAGAACTTTTTTCTAAGATTTCTATAACTTTCTTTTCAATTTGATTAATCTCTCCATGGCGAACCTTAATTTCTATATTTAATAATTTTTCTATAGGTACTATTTCTAGTAATTCTTTTAGAGTCATTATTTTTTCACCTTTGAATTCTTTTGAAAACCAACTCCCAATATCTAGATTTTTTAATTCTGTTAAAGTCTGATCTTTTAAAAATCCATTTCCATTAGTTGTTCTCTCTAACGACCAATCATGAAAAATTACGACCTCATTATCTTTTGTCAATTGAACATCGACTTCAAATCCATCACATTTCTGTTTTAAGCCTTCTAGAATAGAGGCTTTAGTATTTTCTGGAGCATATCCAGAAGCACCTCTGTGTGCTACTATTTTCATTTTTCCTCCTCCATCATTAATATAGTTATATATATGTTATATTATAACTTTTCTTCAATGTCAATTTTTAGTTTAGCTTTTACGCTATTTTTACTTTGTTTTTACTCTGTTTTTACTTTGTTTTCTGGCAAATAATTTTTTTAGACATTTAAAACTCTCTTATCTTTATTTTTCAATATACTTTAGAAGGTTATGTTTTCCAATTTATTTAATGACAATATTAAGCTTCTTTTTAATTTTTTTATGTACCACTAGGATAATATATAAATTAGTGGTATAAATAAAAATGGAAAATTAATATTTTCAAAACTTTGAAATAAAGGAGTAAAATACTATGAATAATAAAAAATCAAAATATCAACAGCCTATAGAAATTGCCGAAGGGATACATTGGGTTGGATTTTATGATGATGAATATTTTCTTCATTGTAATCCATTTTTAATAATTGAAGGGGAGGAAGCTGTCTTAATTGATGGAGGGAGTAGAAATGATTTTAGTACTGTAATGTTAAAAATATTGCAAACAGGTGTAAACCCAAATAACATAAAAAAATTAATCTATCACCATTATGATCCAGATCTATGTGGAAGTATTCCAGATTTTGAAGAATTAATTGATAATGAAGAATTAAAAATCCTCTCACATACAGATAATAATCTTTTTATTAAATATTATGGAACAGACCTTAAGTCTGAATGTATAGAAAAAAATGACTTTCAATTCCAATTTTTAACAGGAAGAAAACTTAAATTTATAATGACTCCTTATTGCCATTCAAGTGCAAGTTTTGTTACTTTTGATGAGAAGACAGGGACACTTTTTAGCAGCGATCTTTTTGGAAGTACGGCTAAAGAATGGGATTTGTTTGCTGATTTAGATGAATCTTGTCACACTTGTAATAATTATAATTTATCTAGTCCAATTAATTGTAAATTAAAGAAAAAAGAATGTCCCATCTCAAAAATATTATTTTTCCATCAGAAAATCATGACTTCTAAAAAAGCTTTAGATTTTGCACTAGATAGAATAAGAAAATTACCTATAAAAATAATTGCTTCTCAACATGGTAGTCTCATAAGGGGGAGTAAAGATATAGAATTTATAATAAATGTTCTAAAAAAAGAAAAGAAAATTGGTATAAACCAATTTTTTGAGGATGAGCAGATATGAAAAAAATAAAAAAAAGTGATATTTTTAAAGCTGTTGTAAAAGATTTTAATGTATGTAACGATCATCCTGAAGTATTAAAACTTCTGATTGAACATAGAAGTCAAATAGCTCATAATAAAATTCAACGAAATCTTTTTAAATCATTGATAAATGATTATGTTAAATTAACTAAAAAACTTGAGGATAATCTTGAGTATGTAACACATCTTTCAGAAACTGATCATTTAACAAAAGCATATAATCGTCTAAAATTTAATGAAGTTATCAAGGTTGAAATTTTAAAATCCAAAAGATATAAAACCGATCTTTCAATACTTATGTTTGATATCGATTTTTTTAAAAAAATAAATGATAAATATGGTCACGATAAAGGAGACTTGGTCCTAGTTGAAATATCTAAATTAGTTAAAGAGCTAATTAGAGAAATAGATATCTTCTGTCGTTGGGGTGGAGAAGAATTTATGGTGTTACTCCCTAATACTTCTTTAAAATTTGCAGTATTAATTGCGGAAAGAATAAGAAAATCAATTCATAATCTTGAGATAGAAAAAATAGAAAAAGTTTCATGTAGTTTTGGAGTTGTATCTTTTGATTTTGATGAGAGTTTAGATGCTTTTATAAAACGTGTAGATAATAAACTTTATACAGCTAAAAATAATGGAAGAAATAGAGTGGAATATTAGATATTCTATAATAGATTGACAGATAGGTATTTATAACATATACTTTTAAAGATCGTATACGATTAATAATGCTTAGTGGAGAGAAAAATTATGATGGTTGTTGATAAGGAAAAGTGTATTGGTTGTGAGATGTGTGTTAAGGATTGTTTTCCTAAAGATATTGAGATGATAGATGGAAAAGCTCACATAAATAATATTACCTGTTTTAAATGTGGTCATTGTATCGCCGTCTGTCCTAAAGAAGCTATTTCAATGGATGAATATGATATGGAAGAGGTAATGGATTATAGCAAAGAAAGTTTTTCGATAGATCCAGATAATTTAATGAATTTTATTAAATTTAGAAGAACTATAAGACAATTTAAAAATTGTGATGTAGAAAAAGAAAAAATATCTAAGATTATAGAGGCAGGAAGATTTACCGAAACAGGCGGTAATATGCAAGACGTATCATACACAGTATTAACAGAAAATTTGAAAGAATTAAGAGAGTTAACATTAAAAAGTCTAAAAAATATAGGTGAATATCTTTTGAAAAATTTAACTCCAGAAACTATGGTTTACAAAAAATATGCTAAAATGTGGATAAACATGTATAGAGAGCACAATGAAAACCCAGAGAGCGAAGATAGATTATTTTTTAATGCTCCCGCAATAATAGTAGTTACTGCCAATTCGCAGGTTAATGGGGCATTAGCTTCTTCAAATATGGAACTAATGACCAATGCCTTAGGTCTTGGAACTGTATTTAGTGGATTTCTTGTAAAAGCTGCCAATGAAACTAAAGAAATTAAGGATTTTATTCAAGTTAAAGAGGGAAAAGAAGTGATAACTTGTATGATAGTCGGATATCCAAATGTAAAATATAAAAGAACAGTACCGAGAAAAAAAGCTGATATATGCTGGAAATAATAATGACTTTAAAAGTTTAGTATAAATCTATTTTAAGTTTTAACAAAGTATAAAATTAATGTAAAAAATTTATAAAACGAGAAGCAATAATTTTAATTATTATTGCTTCTTTTTTTTTTTTTGAATTTTTTACTAACTAAAAAATACTGATAGTGGATAAATTATTTTTATGTTCTTTCTCTAATCTTGCAAGCGTTTTCAGAATACTTAGTAAAATTTATAAAATAAATTTGACTTTCTAGCATATGCATTGTAATATTCTAGTACGAAAAGAGCAGTTTTATTATTTTTTTATTCTAATATGCAAGCGATTGCAAAAATGGAGGGGTAAATTTGAAAGAAAATAACATGGAAAAAAAACTAGAAAAAGTGATAGGTATTAAACAAGATACAAGCAGTAAAGCAGTAAAGCCAAATATTAAAACTCATCCAACAGGAAAAGTTTTTTTTGGAGAAACTAATGAGGTTACACCAGTTCATTTTCACTCTTATAATGAATTATCTAAAAACACAGTGGTTAAACAAGACATGGAAGGTTTTGATAAAAAATATTGTGACTTTGTAGATTATATTATGAGGATTACTCATAATATTTGGGAAGAAAGGGGAATTGGAGTGATTTATGACACATATCATGATGATGTAACAATGCACTGTGGATCTTTTAATTTACAAGGAATGAATGATGTTGTTTCAAATACCCTTCAAACATTACATGCATTTCCTGACAGAAGGTTAGTAGGAGAAAACGTTGTATGGGCAGCCGATCCTGATAATACATATTATTCTTCTCATAGAATTGTGTCTAATGCTACTAATCTTGGAGATAG
>NZ_JBATVM010000012.1:0-7324 GCF_049671765.1 Psychrilyobacter sp. | reverse complement strand
ACTATGTGTTCTGAAAAAGATTTTCCCAAAAACGACTCTATCCTTTTATTTTTAGGAGATACTAGAATTTCATTAGGAGTCCCACATTCTATAATCATTCCGTCTTCCATAAAGATTACCCTGTCAGATACCTCTCTAGCAAACTTCATTTCATGAGTCACTATTATCATACTTATATTCTCAGAAACCAGTAACCTTATAAGATCTAAAACTTCTCCTACTAATTCAGGATCCAAAGCCGATGTAGGTTCATCTAATAATATCAGTTTATTTTCTAGAGCCATAGCTCTTCCTATTCCTATCCTTTGTTGTTGTCCTCCACTGAGTTCATTAGGATAAAACCCTTCTTTTCCCTCTAATCCTATTTTTTTTATTATCTCTTTTCCTTTTTTATCAGCTAATCTTTTATCTATTTTTTTTACTATTATAAGAGCTTCTGTTATATTTTCTAAGGCTGTTTTATTCTTAAATAAATTATAATTTTGAAATACCATAGAGGTCTTTTGTCTAAAAACTACTATGTCTTTTTTTTTATGATTACTAGCTTCTAGCCTTAAATCATCTATTGTTATAGAACCCTTTGTAGGCACTTCTAAATAATTTAAGCATCTTAAAAAAGTTGATTTTCCACTTCCAGAGGGACCTATAATAGATACAATCTCTCCTTTTTCCAGAGAAAAATCTATTCCTTTTAAAACTTCTACTCCACCAAAACTTTTATGTAATTTTTTTACCTCAACTATATTAGCTTTATTCACAACTCTCCTCCTAATAACCTTTATTTAATTTAATCTCTAGTCCCTTTTGAACTCTTTCAAGTAAAATTACTAATCCCCAATAAACTAAAGCTACAGCTAAATAACTCTCTAAGAACCTATATGAACTAGCTGCCTCTAATTGTGTCTTTGCCATGATATCAGCAAGTCCTAGAGTAAAGGCCAAAGATGAAGATTTTAATAGATCTATAGATATATTTACAATTGATGGAATAGCAACCCTTATCCCTTGAGGTATCACTATCTTTATCATCACTTGAATAGTATTCATCCCAACTGAGTACCCAGCTTCTAATTGTCCCTTGTCTACAGACGATAATGCTCCCCTTATAGTTTCAGCCATATAAGCAGAAAAATGTAAGCTAAGTCCTAATATAGTAGCCACAAAGGCATTCATATTAATAAAAATAGGAAACACTTGAGGTAATCCATAATAAATTAAAAATAATTGTACCAACAATGGAGTTCCCCTGAAGAAAGATACAAATAATCCCGTTATTTGATATAAAATTTTTATTTTAAAAAATCTAATAACGGCTATTAATATCCCCAATAAAACAGCTATAAATGTTGATATAAATGTTATTTTCAATGTTAGCCCCAAAGCTTTAAATAAAATTGGGAACAACCCAACCATTGCTTCTATTTTAAAATCCATTTTTCCCCTCTCTTTTATTTTATTTTTAAAGAAAATAGGCACTTTAACTTTTAGAAAGGTTTTCTTCCTTTAGAATTAAAATGCCTATTAATTGTCTAATCAAATCCAAATTATTAAAAAATTAATTTGAAGTTATATCTATCCCAAAATATTTATTAGAAATTTTTATAAGAGTTCCATCTTTTCTCATTTTATTTAAAGCTTCATTAACTTCATTCATAATCTTTTGATTTTTTTCTTTTTTTACAAAGGGAAAAGCATTAGCTATATATTTAACTGGTTTATCTAATAATTCAATTTGAAGATTATTTTTCTTGATCAACTCTACGATTGAAACCTTATCCATCATAAATGTATCCACTCTACCTAATTCAACATCTTTAACTAAGCTTCCAGAATTATAAACAACTGTTTCAAATTCCATTTTTTTAGATAACCCTCTCACAATTTCTTCAAAATTTGTTCCCACTTCTGTGGCAACTCTTCTCCCTACCAAATCTTCTATCCCTTTGATCCCTTTTGGATTCCCTTTAGCCACAAAAAACTGAGCTCCAGAATAAACATATGGAATTGAAAAATTATACTTTTCTAATCTTTTGTCAGTAATTGTAATTTGATTAGATACTGTATCTATTTTTCCTATATCTAACATCCCAAATAAACCACTAAATTTAGCCTGTTTAAATTCAATATCTTTTCCTGTTCTTTTCCCTATTTCATTCCAAACATCTATATCAAAACCTTTAAGTTCATCATTTTCTGTGTAAGTAAATGGATAATATCCTCCAGAAGTTCCCACCCTAATAACCTCTTTTTGAGCCCCTTCTTTTCCACATGCTATAAATAAAGTACCTAATAATATTCCTAATAATAAAACTTTAAATTTGTTCATAACTCCCTCCTAATTTAATCATATATAATAAATATCTGTTCGATCATCACTGTATTTGTCTTTTAAATTTTCTAAACTTATGTTCCCTGTTAATTCTTTTATTTTATTTTCTATCTTTTCCCATACTTCTTTTTCCAAGACAGATTCTAAAGTTTCTAAATTATAGTTACTGTAAGAAGATGTTTTTTGAGTATCCTCCAATATATTTAAGATATCTCCTACACTAATTTCATTTGGTGATCTTGCTAAAATATATCCTCCCTGAGCTCCCTTACTACTACTTATTAAACCTGATTTTTTTAAAATTAAAAATATTTGTTCTAAATACCTCTTAGACATATCTTGTTTTTCAGATATTTCTTTAACACTAAATTTTATTTGTGGATTACAAGCCATATACACCAATGCTCTCAATCCATATTTACTTTTTTTACTTATTGTCATCTTTTTTCCTCCTTAAAATACACTTAACACGTAGGAATTAAGTATTTTAATATAATGTGATAATAACATAGGTTACTTCCCTTGTCAATAATATTTTTTACTAATTAAGTAAAGTTTCACAATTATCTCTATTTTTTTTATGTTTTAAAAACTTAACTTTTTTAATTTTATTTAAAATATTGACAGTTTTTCAAAATTAGTGTACTATCTTACTAAGGCACCGATGCAGAAAAGGAAAGATAAATATAACATACCCTTGCAAACACTAAGTCCTAGAGGGGGAAATTCATTTATTATGCTAAATATTTAGGAGGAGAACACATGAAAAAGTACGTTGTTTTATTTTTTATATTAATATTCAGTAGTTCATTTTCACAAGAATATTCCATTGATGATTTAATTTTAAAATTAAAAAAGAATGGACCTGAAAATAAATATAAAGATTTAGATTTAAAAAAGATTGAAATCCAAGAAAAAGAGGCTAGGCTTACTGATCGAGATGGAATTTTATTCAAGGCTATACCTTCACACAGTAACGATATTAAGAGAAAATACAAAAAAGATTATGGTGAGATAAGCGGTAGCTACGATTTTTTAACTCTTGGTGTTAACTACGACAGTAACGCAAAATATGACCCAAACCCATTTATTGGAGTTAATAAAGATTTAAAAGATTTATTTTATTCTCAACGATCACACAAGATGTCTTTATCTAAACTAAATTCAAAAAAAGAAAGAAATAATATAGATACTAATCTAAACAAAAGTGTCATTAGTCTTATTGATTCATACAAAGAGTATAGAAATATGGAAGAAATCCTAGATTTTTATAAAACTCAAAACAAATTATATAAAGATGAATTTAATAATATTTCAAAAAGATATGAATTAGGAGATGCTACTAAATTAGAATGGGAGTTAGTCAATTTAAAATATCAAAATTTAATAGATAGTTTAAAAGTTTTATCCAAAAATATAAATAACAAAAGACTAGATTTCAAAAAATTATATAATATTCACATTACCAAAGATGATACTTTAACTAATCTAGTTGATACTAATGATAATATAAATAATCTAATTAATAATTTAAGAACTAATGATTTAGAAAATATAAATTTTGATAAAAAAATAGCTCAAGAAAATTTTGATTATTCAGAATATAATGATAAGGTTCCTAATTTAAAATTTTCTACAAATTATAATTTAGAATCTGAAGATTGGTTAATTTCTTTAGAATTAACTAAACTACTTTTTAGTGAAAATTCTGATTCAAAAATAAATAAAATCCAATTAAAAGAATTAAATTTAAGAGAGATAGACTTAAAAAAACAAATTGATTCTGAAAAACAATTTAGTTTAATAGAAATTGAAAATTTGCAAACCAAGAGAAATAATCTAAGAAAAAAATTAAAAGTAAAAAAATTAGAATTTTTAATTGACAAAAAGAAATTTGAATTAGGTAAAAAAGAATTTACTGATTATATTGAAAGTCGTGAAAATTACGAGAACACTTTTATTGAATACGATAAATCTCAAAACGAATTAGCAGCATTTATTTACAAATTAGAATATCAAAATTAGGAGGAAAATATGAAAAAGAAAAAATTAATAATAATAATTATATTACTTTTGATAATTATAGCTGGATATTTTAAATTTAGAAAAAAAGATGTCCAAAAGAAATATACCGTATATACAGTAACAGCTCAGGAGCTAAAAGATACTGTCCAAGCAGATGGAAAGATCTACCCCCTTGACACAAGAAAAATATTTATAGATAATAGCTTAAAAGTAAAAAAATTAAATTTTTACAAGGGTGACTCTATAACAAAAGGACAAGTTGTAATGACTTTTGACACAAGCGAAAGGGATTCTCTAAATAGAAATATCGAAAAATCTAATTTACAAATACTCAAGTTAAAAAGAGACTTACACACAGCGCAAGAATTATTAGCTATCGGTGGCTCTACAACAAATTTTATCAAAGATTTAAAATTAAAATTAAGAGAAAAAAACATTGATTTAAAAGAATACGAAGAAAACATCTCTAGGCTAGTTACTGAGATAAAAAGTCCTGTTACGGGAACCATCACATCTATGAAAGCAGAAGAGAATTACAGAGTAAATACAGAAGTAGAATTATTCACTATCGCAAACTTATCAGATATAGAAATTAAATTATTTATTCCAGAATACGATGTAAGTAAATTAAAAAAAGGATTTGAAGTTGATATCAAACCAGAAGCATACAAAGACAAAAAAATATTAAAAGGAATAATATCAAGCATAGGAACATTTGCTACTGATGATAAAAAATACAAGTCTAGCAATGAAGCATATGTAGAAGTAAAAATTAAATTAGATAAAAAACCTAATGATTTAAAACCAGGATTTACTGTAGTAGGTAATATATATACCTTCCATAAAAAAGATATTTTATTAATCCCTAGAGGAGCTTTTACAGAAATTGATGGAAAAGATTTTGTATATAAAGTAGATAAAGAAAATATATTACACAAAGTGGCTATAACAACTGGTGATAGCAATAACGAAAGTATTGAAATCACAAATGGAATAAATAAAGATGACAAAATTATAGCAACTATTGACTCTACTTTAAAAGATGGAGAAAAAATAGAAATAGCTAATTAGTTGGAGGAGTCTATGATCGATATAAAAGATATGAGAAAAGTTTATAGTAACGGAAAGTTAGAATTAGAAGCTATTAAAAAAGTGAATTTCCATATAAAAAAGGGGGAATTTGTAGCAATAATGGGCCCTAGTGGGAGTGGAAAATCAACAATTATGAATATCCTAGGGTGTCTTGATAAACCTACAAGTGGTGAATACTATTTAGATAAAGTAAATGTTAGCCATTTAGATGATGATGACTTATCTAAAATTAGAAACGATAAAATAGGATTTGTATTTCAATCATTTAATCTATTATCAAAATTAACTGCTCTAGAAAATGTAGCATTGCCTCTAGTATATGCTGGGATTAAGAAGAAAGAAAGAATCAAAAGAGCTGGAAAAGCCCTCAAAAGCGTAGGGCTAAGTGACAGAACTCATCACCTTCCAAATGAGCTATCTGGTGGTCAAAGACAAAGAGTAGCTATAGCTCGTGCCCTCGTCAATGAACCATCTATAATAATGGCAGATGAACCCACTGGTAACCTCGATTCAAAATCTGAAGAAGAAATATTGGAAATTTTTAAAGAATTAAATAAAAATGGAACAACAATAGCAATGGTAACTCATGAGCCAAATATTGCAAATCATTGTCAAAGAATTATTCGATTTAAAGACGGAGAATTAGTAGGAGATGAACGACTATGAATTTAATAGAAGGAATCAAGTCTGCTTTTAAAAGTCTCTATATCAATAAGATGAGATCTGCTTTAACTATGCTAGGAATAATCATTGGTATCTCCTCAGTAATTCTAATGTCAGGAATAGGAAACGGAATTCAAAAAACTATTTTAAGCGATATACAAACTAGTACTCTAGGAAATTTTAGCGTGAAAGTTGACAAAGAAAATGAAAAATATAAAGGTCGTGACAGACTAAGAATAAGCGATGCAGAATTAATAGCTAGAGATCCTAGAATTATAGGAGCAGATCCAGAAACTACTAAATATGTTCGTTATAAATTAAATGAAAATGATGTATGGATATATATATTATCTTCGACTTATGACGGTGCAAAGGTGTTCCCATTTAAATTTTTAGAAGGTAGACCTTTTACTAAAAAAGAATATTCCGAAGATAGGCCTTTAATTACTATTGACCATTTATTTGCGAAAGAACTTTTTAAAGATGAATCCGCCATTGGAAAAACATTAACTCTAAAAACTCTAGATTCAAATAATATAGCAAAGCAAAAAACTTATTCTATTGTAGGAGTGTTTAAAAATCCAACTGGTTCTGATAATGCTGTAGGAAGTCTATTTACACAAAAACTCGTATTTATGCCATTAAATAAGCTAATGAAATTTAAAGGCGATAATAGTCTTGAAGTCATTACTGTAAAAGTCAAAGATAGCTCTCAAATGGAACTTATTATGAAAGATGTAAAAGAAAAATTAGAACTTTCACGGACAAAAAATATCTATAAAATCAAAAAAGATGATGAGGGCAAGTCTGTTGGTGAGATCTTGGATAAAATACAATTATTTGTTTTAGCAGTTGCTTTTATTTCTTTATTTGTTGGTGGAATTGGGATAATGAATATCATGTTGGCTAGTGTTACCGAAAGAATAAAAGAAATCGGGATAAGAAAAGCTATTGGCGCTAGAAATAGAGATATCTTAACTCAATTTCTTATAGAATCTATATTTTTATCTGTTGTAGGTGGAGTTTTAGGAGTAATAATTGGAATTTGTCTTGGTAACCTTGTAGGATTACTTATAAAAATTCCTCCAGTATTTACACTAAAAATTATAATTATATCTGTAGGAGTTTCTTCCTTTATAGGAATAGCCTTTGGAGTAGTTCCTGCCAGAAAAGCTTCTTTACTAAACCCAATTGATGCTCTAAGAAGTGACTAAT
>NZ_JBATVM010000011.1:0-4003 GCF_049671765.1 Psychrilyobacter sp. | reverse complement strand
GCTTTTTGCCATCAAAAAAAAGATATGTAAAAAATAATGATTTTAATTTTTTGAAGTTTAAATATCTTAAAGTAAAATATAAAAACAATAACCCATTCAACTCAATTCTTAACCACCCTTTTTTATTAAGAAAAGAAAAACAAGTACAATTGTTCTACCCACCTAAAAATAGATTACTGACAATAACTACCTCATATCCTTCTGTGGTTATTTATTCCAATGGATACGATACAGAACTAAAAGTAAAAGATACTGGTATTTGTTTTGAGTGCCAACATCTTCCTAATGATATAAATTTTAAAAGTAACCCATTATCACTCTTAAAAAATGGAAATGATTACTCTCATTTTATAAAATTTAAATTTTCATCTTTTAAATGATTTCTATATAATCTAGGAGAATATCCAAACTTTTTTTTAAAAATCCTACTAAAATACAAAGGGTTTTTTATACCTATTTTTTCAGATATTTCTGTAACAGAAAGAGTTGTCATCCTTAACAGTGACTCTGCATAATCTATTTTTCTATAATTCACATAACTTAATGGAGACATTTTTACTTCTAAGTTAAATAAGTTATTTAAATAAGTATTTGAACATGACAATATTTTTGATAGATCTTTTAACATAATTTTTCGATTAATATTTTGATTAATAAAAGTAATTGCTTTTGATATTTCGGTTACACTATTATCACAAATTGATTGCTCTGAAATCCGATTTAACCAATAAGTACTTTCAAGTAAATATTTAAAGGTAGAATTTGCAAATTCTATATTATTTCTATCGAGACTATTTTCCAAGTTAACAATAATTGTATTAAATAATATTTTTAATAGTACTCCTAAATCATTGTTTTTCAAGTTATGTTTTTTATTTATTTCAATTAATGGGGTTTTTTCATTAAAATGAGCCCAATATATTTGCCATGGATTTGATTTAGATGAGTAATATTTATGTTTTAGACCTTTTGGAATTATATATACCTGGTTTTCTTCTAGTGTAGTTTTTATATTTGTTTCTATATAACCTTTTCCACCTGTACAAAAAATAAAAATATTTTCACTAGAACCATTTTTTCTTTCAATCAAATGACCTTCGGTATTCGGGAAAAAACCAATATCAGTAATATAAATATTCCCATCAATTGGATTTACATTTAATCTTTCAAACGAAATTAAATGCTCCGATTTAAAACCTTCTTTTTTTAATTTAATTGTTTTTATTTTCTTAACACCACCATTCTCCATTTGACCTCCAAAATATTAACTATTATATAAAAATAGTCTACTATAGAGATTATTTTTTCACAATATAAGGTATCTAATACTAGTTTAAATAAAAAAAAACAGTCAATAGACTGGTTTAAAAGTTTTATAAATTGGAGGCGACGACCAGATTCGAACTGGTGATGGAGATGTTGCAGACCTCTGCCTTACCACTTGGCGACGTCGCCATTATTTATTTATCAATCTTATAAAATGGTGCCTTGACGCGGAATCGAACCACGGACACGAGGATTTTCAGTCCTCTGCTCTACCGACTGAGCTATCAAGGCATCATATATGGCGGGAGTGACGAGACTCGAACTCGCGACATCCTGCGTGACAGGCAGGCACTCTAACCAACTGAGCTACACCCCCATAAATGATATATAAGATTTTCAAATGGTGCTCACAACAGGACTTGAACCTGTGACCCCCTGCTTGTAAGGCAGGTGCTCTCCCAACTGAGCTATGCGAGCATTCGTTTTTTCAGAACTCATTTAGTATACTATAACTAGTTTTTGTTTGCAAGTCTTTTTTTAGTTTTTTTGAAAATAATTCTTTCTATTCACTTAGGAAATAATTATTTTTATATTTTTATAGGATTTTTTTAGTTTTTTTCTTTGTTTTTATTGATGTTAAAGCCATATGTGTAATTTTTTTATGAATATAAAAATTAGAACGACAATTCAGAGGATATTTTTTAATTATTTATCTAATTAATTAATGTTTTATAACTTTTTCTTCTTTCTTATGGCTTTTTATCCAAAATTTCCCTATTCGCCTTGCCATTTGACATTTTAAATACTATACTTGTATCAACAAAATTAGGAGGTATAACTCATGAACTCATACATAGTAGATACTAATGTTATAATTGCCAACCCATTCTTTATGAGGGATTTCAATGATTGTGAGATAATCATTCCTATCTACGTATTAGAAGAACTCGATAAAATTAAATCTAGAGAAGGAAATAGCGGATTTCGTGCCAGACAATTCTTTAGATTTTTTAAAGAAATTGAAAAAGATGGAAACCTTATAGATGGAATAACTATTGATAATAAAGTTATTTTAAAAACCGAAATTCAAGGAGATCTTTCTCTTATTCCTAATGGTTTAGATCCAAACTATGTGGACAATAAGATTTTAGCCCTTATGATGATGGAAAAATATAAGAAAAAAACTCTTGTAACTAACGATATTAGTATGAGAGTTAAAGCTTCCTCACTAGGAATAGATTGTCTTATCTTAGATGCTTCTGACAAACACAAATTAGACGATCTTTATACAGGTGTTATCACCTGTGAAGTTACATCTGAAGTGGTAAAAAAATTCTATACAGCCAAAGAGATCTCCCTAGAAGATCTTAAAATTAAATCTATGAACCCCAACCAATTTTTTTATGGCTACACAGAATTCTCCTACAACCAAATTATCGGCAAATATGATAAACAAAGAAATAAGATTATAAAGTTAAAACATGATGATGCCAAAGTATATGGTATTTCTCCTAAAGATATCAGACAAAAATTTGCCATTGATGTACTTCTAGACCCCAAAATTCCGTTTATCACAATTACCTCTAGGCAAGGATGCGGAAAAACTCTTTTAGCAGTTGCAGCAGCTTTGGAACAAGTATTAGAAGGAAATCGTTATGAAAAAATCTTAATTGGTAAAAATACAGCCCCTGTCGATAAGTGGAGTTACCAAGGCTTTACCACTGGAGATACAGAGGAAAAATTATTGACACATTTTGCCAACTACACCACTACTTTTGAAAATATACAGCATCTTCGAGGTAAAAAAACTCGTAAAGGAGTAGAAATTTTAGAGGGTTTAATTGAGCAAGATAAAGTAGAAGTCTTAGATATTTCTTCTATTTTAGGATCGAGTTTTCTTAATAAGATAGTTGTAATAGATGAAGCCCAATCATTTGATATTCATGCTATGAGATCAATGATTACAAGGATAGGAGAAGGAAGTAAACTAATATTAATAGGGGATATTGCTCAACAAACAGTATCTAGGTTAGACCCTGACAAATCGGGTCTCTACGCATCTATTGAATGGCTCCAAGAACTCTCTGAAACTGCCCACATCACACTAAATAAAGTTCATAGAAGTGAATTTGTAGATAAAGCTAGCTTAATTTTTGACAAGAAAATTTTTGGATAATTTTCTTGTCAAAATCACACAGATTTTAAAGATATAAAAAATATCTAGTCTATAAAAAAAGGAGAAATTTTAAATTTCTCTTTTTTTCTTCTCAATACAAGTTTATATGATTTGATGCTTAATTTTTTTCTGAATATACCTGGGGAGAACAATCCCAAATAAAATTATTAAGATTCCAATCCACTGAATCATTGATGAACTTTCGTGTAACACGGTCACAGAGGTCAATATAGCCACTGGGAGTTCTACTGATGCAAGAATTGAGGTTAATCCTACCCCAACAATAGGAACTCCTATAGAAAACAATAACGTCGGGATAACTGCTCCAAATAATGCTAGTGTTATTCCATATTTTAATAAGGGTAGTACTATTTTAACATTTCCTATGAATATAGGCGGGAATAAAATTATGGTAAAAATAAAAGCCCCTGTCAACATTAAAGTACTTCTTTGAATTGAATCTACATTCGTTGCAACCTTCCCACTAACAAAAGTAAATGCTGTATATGAACATGCTGCCAAAAGTCCATATATTATACCTTTAAATGTTAAGCTACTTAA
>NZ_JBATVM010000010.1:0-2242 GCF_049671765.1 Psychrilyobacter sp. | reverse complement strand
AACACCTTTATTCCCATTGTTAAATACAGTTCCTTTATTTTTAAAAGAACTTCCTACTCCATCAACTTCTACACCTTTATCACGATTATTCCTAATAGTTCCTTCATTTATTAGAGTTCCCCCCTCTAAAGCGGCCATTCCATAGGATCCTTCTGTTAAAATAATTCCTCTATTTATAGCATTACTGCCTATCCCATGTGAATACATTCCTACAGGACCTGTATTATGTATAGTCCCTTCATTTATTATTTCTCCACCTTTTTTGCTTTGCATCCCCTGTTTATCTCCATTATTAATTTTTCCTGTTTTTTTATTAATCCCTTTAGACCCCTTTCCTTCAGAGAAAATACCTCCTGCTCCAGTATTTTGAATAATCCCATCATTAATAACAGTACCACCATTCATAGCAACTCCCCCTTCGTCTCCTATGAAATCTATAATTCCTTTATTTATAAACTTTTCTCCTGCATTTGCTTTTATTTGAGAAGTCCTAGTTACAGCAACGGCATTATTATTTGCGAACAAATTATTATTTACTATTATAAGTAAATAACTTAATAAAATAATTTTCTTTTTCATAATTTCCCCCATAATTCTCTAAAAAATACAAACTGCTAAATTTAAATCAACAAGATTTTATCTTTTAATTAGAAGTATTATACTACCTTTATAACGAAAACCATACAATAGCTAAATAAAATAAATTTAGAATTTTTTTAGGTAATCAATTGTTTTAGCAAGTTAATAGAGAATTAATAGGGAATAGTTCAATTATTAAAAATGAGGAGTAATAATTAAAAAATTATTACTCCTCATTTTATTAAAGTTTTACATTAACTTTTAGAGTTTACACAAAACTTGCAACAGTCTCCCAACATTTTTATTCTTTGGTTTTCCATTTGATTTTAACAACTCTATTTTTCTTTCTATTCTCTTCAGTATCATTAGGATACAATGGACTTTCTTCTCCTAATCCATTTTTTACAATATTTATTTTTTCTGTTTTATCTTTTAAATCTTTTTCTAATATTATTCCTATCGCTTCTGCTCTTCTCTTTGATAATTTTTCATTATATTTTTTATTTCCTACACTATCTGTATGTCCTTCTACAGTAGCTGTCCCTTCTAAATTTTCGACTTTCTTAGAAAATTCGTGAACTTTTTTGACACCATTATCAGTAACTTCCGCACTATCAAATTTAAATGTCTGTTCAAAATCAAGATTTAATATAGGGGTTATTATTTCCATAGGAATTTCTGCCATTGTTATTGCTAATTCTTTAGTATTAGCAAACTTAATATTTATTCCTAAATTAATATTATTATTTTGATAATTCTTGTTATATCTATAACTATAACCTCCATGAATACCCACTAGTTCATTTAGTGCATATTGCATGTCTATACCTGCTATCATAGTATGTCTATCTAATTTCAATGCTTCCATATTAATATAATAGTTTTCAAGATTTCTTGCATTATGTAACGCTTCTTTAGTATTATATTGATACTTTATACCTGCATCATATCTAAATTTACCAATATTTTTACGTAAACTTAATCCTACAGTTTCAACAAGCATTCCATTCTTTTCTCCTTTGACTATCACACCTTTATTATTAAATTCCATTTTATCTTCTGATATATGAAGATAATCTAACCCTGCCAGTGGAACTAGTGATAAAGTTTCTGTTAATGGGAACTCATAAGAAAGCGCTCCACCTGTTTTCAGTAAATATGACTTATATTTTGCTTGTTTCATTCCAGACATATAATTAACATCCAATTTATGATTATTAACTCCGTAACCCATTCCTAAATCTAAATTCCAAAGTCCATATTCATAACGACCATACATTTGTGTATTGAAAGAATCTATTTTTTCACTATGTTGTTTTGTTGGTGCAGTTACATTTATGTTTTGTAATCTAATATCACCATATTTAACATCAGCTTGATTATATGAAAAGGCTGTCCCTAATGTAAAGTTATTAGTTAATTTTTCCATATATGTTCCTAAAAATCCATTAGAATGTGATTTATAGTCATAATTATAGTCTTTATGTCCATGAAAATCTCTGTTTTGTCTAGCTCCTAAATAATCAATATCGAAAAGACTTTCCCCAGCATCTAAATCTCTAGTATTTAAATCTCTCATCTTTTGAGTAACTCTCGTTACTTCATTTATATTATCCAAATCCACTTTGTTTCTTGGTATTAGTATCTTTGAACTTTTCGGTTG
>NZ_JBATVM010000009.1:0-1775 GCF_049671765.1 Psychrilyobacter sp. | reverse complement strand
AAAAAAATAGAGGGAGTGTAAAAATTATGTTTAAGGCAGATTATCATATACATAGTAGTTTTTCTGGAGATTCAAATGAAAATATAGATGATATAGTAAAACAAGCTATATTTTTAAAATTAGATGAAATCGCGATTACAGACCATTTGGAATATGATATGTTAGATATAGACTTTGAAAAATGGACTTTAGATTTGGATAAATATAAAGAAAAAATAATGGAGCTAAAAGAGATCTATAAAGAGAAAATAACGATAAGACACGGAGTAGAAATTGGGGTACAGCCTCAGACTAGGGAATACCTAGAATCTTTAGTAGAAAAATATGATTTTGATTTTGTTATTGCTTCTAATCATGGAATTAATAAAATTGATCTATCTAACGGAACTATTCAAAAAGATAAGACTCGTGATGAAATTCAAAAACTTTATTTTCAAACAATCTTAAAAAATATCGAGTTGTATACTAAATATAATGTTTGGGGACACTTAGATTTTATTACTAGATATGGGGGAAAAGAATTCGCTGGAATGGATTTAGATAAGAATTGGGATTTAATAACGGAAATTCTAGAAAAACTAATTGAGAAAGGAAAAGGAATAGAGATAAATACTTCTGGGTATAGGTACAATGAAAACAGAGTCTATCCGTGTTTTGAAATTATAAAAAAATATGTTGAGTTAGGTGGTAAAATAATAACTGTAGGATCTGATGCTCATAGAAAAGAACAGATAGCCATGGATTTTTCAAAAGCTTATGAAATTTTAAAGGAACTTAAAGTGGAATATGTAACTACCTTTGAGAAGATGAAGCCGATATTTAGGAAAATATAAGTCAAAAAATTCTTATTTTTTTCTATAAATAAAAAGCACACTATTTTAAATAGTGTGCTTAAAACTTTCTTTAAAAAATTTTCTAATTCCTTTATACATACGATTTTCTTGCTCATCTGTTTTCTTTTCTTCAAGATAGTATTTGTTAGTTATAATATTTTTAGATAATGAATCTAGCGGAAAACCTTTTATTTTTAAGTCATAAGGTTTTTCTGATATTATAAATTTATCAAAAGATATCTCCGGTCCTTGATATTTAAAGCTAGTATTTTCATCTATTTTTAGATAGATTGCATTTTCATAACGACTAATAATTTCACCGCCATTCTTTTTCGCAATATTTGAATAATATTCAATCATTTCATCGTCAGAAAGCTCTATTCCTTTAACTCTTCTTATATAAACTCCAGGTTGATCTACATCCTTTACTCCTTCGAAATATAGTCCTGAATCACAAGAAAAAATTGGAATTTTGAATTCTTGAAAATATGATTCAGCTTTTTTCTTGGCGTTTTCTAATGGAGTTTTTCCATCTTCAATTACTTTAGGTATTTTTTTATTTATATCGTTTAATCCAATGATTTCAATATCCATACCATTTAACGCCTCTTTTATCTGTTTTACCTTGGCATCATTTCTTGTACCATAAAGTATTTGTTTCATTAATTTCCCCTTTTTATTTTAAATATATCATAGAAAGCAGTTTTTGTGAATAATCACTATACTAATTAATAAATTTAAATACCTAAACAATACATCATTTGGTTTCAGAAAATTAAGGAAACCTTTCAACAAAAAATGAAGGTTTCCCTTCATTTTTTTATTATTTAGGAAATTATAAATTTCAAGATATGCAAAAAAAATAAATTGTTTAGTCAAATGATAAAGAATTTTCGGTAAAAAATTTATTTCAAAGGATAATATAAATAAAAAAGTATATGC
>NZ_JBATVM010000008.1:0-14303 GCF_049671765.1 Psychrilyobacter sp. | reverse complement strand
CAAAAAGACCAATAAAATAAGGCAACTTGACATTGTATATAGACAGATAAAAAGCTGGAAGGGTTACCCTTCCAGCTTTTTATTTATAGCTATTCCTAATCCCATAAAAAACCAAAAATATGGCGCTACCGATACTGCACTGTCATTGAACATCCCTGCAGCTAGATAACCACTTATAGATAATGCTGTAGCTAAACCAACAACTTCATAAAAACTATTAAATTCTCTGTTTCTATAAATTTTTATAGACTGAATTAGATAAGATCCAATAAAAACTACAAAACCTATAAAAAATAAATATCCCATATTGATGAGGATCTGTAAATATAAATTATGAGGTTTATCCACTATCATACTTGGATTCCCAAAGGCTATCCTTTTCCCAAAGTTATCCTCTTGGGGAAAGATTAAAGAATAAGTATCGGGTCCTCCTCCTAAAAATCCAGTCTGTTTTAATTTGGGGATAGTTCTAGACCATATATATACCCTGGAACTTCCCTTTGTCTCATATCCATCCATCCATCTTACTCTGTCAGCCATATAGATATCACTGAGTCGTCCCTGAAATCCAATGGTTTTAAAACCATTATTTCTCAAAATCAAAGGATAAGTAAATTTATCATAGATAACATTATAGTAATCTACTTCCTTTTTTTCTATCGCAAATTTTTCATACCTATTATCGTTAAATTTATATTTATTATCTATAAACTCAAAAGGAAGTAGTTCTCCCACCTCATCTTTAAAAATCAACTTTTTTTCTTTTAAGATTATATTTAGTACAGCTTTATCTGTTGTAATCATTAAATCGTTAGGAGATTTTAATACCATCTCTCTCATAGGATTGTATTTGGATAATTCTGCATCATATAATTTTTTCCCTAGTGAATTTTCTGAAAATTCATTCATAATTACACCTATGATCAAAGATGTGATTATGAGTAACATAATTTTTTTTGATTTTTCTTTGATTTTTTTCCTATAAAAGAAAATAAAAAATAATAAAGTAAATTGTCCTGCTAAGAATCCAGCCCTAGATCTACACCCTAACCAATTTATATATATCAATATATAAAATAAAAAAGCTAAAACATTATATAACTTACCCTTGACACTGAAAAAAATCATTGCAGCAAAGAATAAAAACATAACCATTAGTGATCCACCGTAATTTGGATTAAAATAAGTAGAATAGATAATATATTTATCAAATTTAAAGTTCAAAGTATCTGCTATTCCCCAAAGATCTTTAGGTAGAATTAGATACCTTCCAAAGTTACTCTTGAATAGATCTAATCCAACAAATTGAAAACTACCTATTATTAATATTATAATAACTCCTACAAAGGCTGCTCCTAAGAGTATCTTTATATTTTTTTTAGTTCTTGCTAAATTAATAGTTAAAAAAGTTATTATTAAATATGATAACCATACAAAAATCCCCTCATATCTATCTCCTACTCCTTTTAATACTATAGATGTAAAAGGTGAAAAGACTGTAGACAGATTAGCTAATATTCCCATAAATATCAAAGGGATATAATATTTTGTTTTTATAATTTCACCTTTTATAAAAAAAAGTATAAGTCCTATAGTCGACAAAGATACAATAAAGACTGCTTTATAGTAGGAAAAAAAATCAAAATTATTCTCTCCTAGTGGAAAAGCTATATAATCTAAACTTCCTATTGGAGTAGGTATAATTTTTAACCTCACTATTATAGGGACTAATCCCAATATAATTATCAATGGTAGTAATTTTAATTTTTTTAACATCTCTCCTCCTAATTAACTTATCGATTTTATTTAAAAGTATACCTCGATTTAGTTAATATTTCTATATAAAATATCAGTCAGTTTCCTTTTTTATAATTTTTCTATTAAAATGAGTAAATTATAATTATTAAAACACCATAACCCTTTGCAAATTACTAATTTTTATTATATAATTTCATTAGATAAAATATAAAATTCATTAAATATTTCAGGGGGAAAACATGGTAAATGAAAAAAGAATCGTAGATAATTTTCTAGATATGATTAATATTCCATCACCATCTTTAAAAGAGAGAGCTATGGCTGATTGTGTAAAAGCTGAATTAGAAAAAATTGGCCTTGAAGTTACCGAAGATAATGCAGGCGAAAGTTGTAACGGTAATGCCGGTAATATTATCGGATTTTTAAAAGCTAAAGGTTCTAATAAAAAGAAAATATTATTTAGTGCTCATATGGACACTGTTTTACCTTGTGATAAAATTACTCCCATCATAGAAAATAGAATTATCAAATCCGATGGTACCTCTGTTTTAGGAGGAGATGATAAAGCTGGTATCGCAGCTATCCTAGAAATGCTTAAACAATTAAAAGAAAATAACTTAGATCACCCTGAGATTATTGTTGTATTTTCAATTGCAGAAGAGATTGGCCTTTTAGGTGCTCAGGCAATGAATATAGAAAAATATACTCCTGATTTTGGAATTGTCATAGACTCAGGTGGTAAACCTGGAACTGTTATTGTACAAGCACCATTTGCAGCAAAAGGAAAGATTGAAATCATTGGTAAACCAGCTCATGCAGGTTTAGAACCTGAAAATGGAATCAATGCATTAGTAGTAGCATCCCATGCAATCACTAAATTAAGATTGGGTAGAGTAGATGAAAATACCACTTCTAATATTGGTGTGGTAATTGGAGGGTCAGCTGTAAATATTGTTATGCCTAGTGTTACTATGATGTATGAAGCTAGAAGTTTTGATGGCAAAGTTCTAGATGAACTGTTATCTGAAACTAAATCTATCTTTAGTGAGACCGCAAAAGAATTTGGTGCAGATTTTAAAGAATCAATCGTAAAGGGATATGATGGATTCAAAATTGAAGCAGGTAGTGAGATCTTAAAAGTTTTAGAGGGAGCTTGTAAAGATATAAACGTTGAATATAATCCTATTAAATCTGGTGGTGGAAGTGATACCAATATCTATAATGGTAAAGGAATCCTTTCTATTAACTTAGGGATAGGTATGAGTAAAGTGCATACCAAAGAAGAATTTATTAAAATCGAAGATATGGTAGAATGTACAAAATTGTTACTTTCTATTGTAAATAAAATATAGATGAATTTCAAACAAAAAAAGACTAAACAAAAGTGGTGGTTATCTTTAATTATAGTTATTTTAATAACTGTTGCTTTTTCACGGTCTGACCTTCTTATAACTAAAACCAATAATCTACTACTCCCTTTAAAATTGAAAATATATAAGACCACTAGTAATATTCAAAACTTCTTTAATACTTTTTTTTATATCGAAGAGATCTCTAAAAAAAATGAGACTTTAGAATTAACTATAGAAAAACAAAGACATATTTTCTTTGAGAATAAAAACTTATTAAAAGAAAATCAACACCTAAGAAAAATACTCCAAATGAAGAAAAAAGTTAAATATAAAATTATCGTGGCACAAATTTCCTATATTGATTCATTAAATCCCTATGAAACTATATCTATTGATAAAGGAAAAAATGATAATATAAAACAAAATATGGCTGTTACCTCTACTTTAGGCGTAGTTGGTAGGATCAAAGAAGTATTTAATGATCATTCTATTGTAGAATTAATAACTTCTAATCAAAGTTATACTAGTGCTACTGATAGAAATGGAGATATTCTCTCAATTTTAAGTGGACAAGGAAATGAAATACTTAACTTAGAATATGTCGTTACTGATTCAGATACCCAAGTAGGAGATAAAATATTTACCTCTGGTATCAGTGATATCTATATAAAAAACCTTTTTTTAGGAGAGATTATGTCTATTGACAATAATGACGAGATGTTTAAACAAATAACAGTAAAATTACCCTATAACATATTTAATCTTAAAGATGTTATGGTCATAAAAAAAGAGAGGTGAGTCTATGAAAAAAATTATTCTTTATTTATTTTTATTTAGCTTAAGTTTATTTGCTAAAGATAAAAATGAATTTAATAAAATTAATACTTTTAAGGCTATAATCATTGAAAATAGTCATTTGAATAACCGAACAAAAATAAAAGAATATGAAATCTTAGCAGAATTGCCAGATAAACTTATAAAAAAAATGATTTCTCCTTCCATAAATAAAGGAGAAATCTATCTATATAATGGAACTGACAAAACTATCTATTATCCACTTTTAGAGCAAACAATAGAACAAACAATAACTGCAGATGAAAATTATACTTTAAAATTTATTCAAGACCTTAAATCTAATGGTGAAAATACAGACTTTAAAATAATAAAATCTAACAACCAAATTCAAAAAATTGTTTATAATGATGGAATAACTATAAAATTTGAATCTTTTTCAAAAATAAACGAGATTAATTTTCCAACACATGTTAGAATACTAGATAGAAATATTGAAGTCTCAGAATTAATAATCAGAGACGTCAAAATAAATGTACCTATATCTAAAAAGGATTTTTCTTTCAATGAAATTATTAAAAACTGATGGTATAGTAATAAAAAAAGTCGACCACTCTGAAGCTGATCGAGCATTGACATTATTTACTAAAAATTTTGGAAAAATAAATATCAATATTAATGGTCTTAGAAAATCAAAAAAAAAACATCTTAACGGAGCTGATCTCTTAGGAATCTCTAACTTTATTTTTTATAAAAAAGATGAATACTATATCTTGAGTTCTTTTGAACTAAATGAAACTTTTTTTACCCTTCGAACAGAGCTGGAAAAATTAAATATCTCTTTCCATATTTTAGAGATTTTAAATTCTATCTTAGTTGAAAATGAAACACGAACAGGTCTGTACAAATTACTTTTAAATTCCTTTCGATTTTTGGATAAAAATAATAAACCTATCAAGGATTATCTCCTTTTAGGTTATTTTTTAGCTCTTCTTATTAAAGAAGAAGGGATTATGTTTAATATAAAGGATGGACTATATTTTGATATAGAAAATTCAATAATAAATAATTTACCTAACTCTAATAAATTAACTAAAACTCAAAAAATCATGATTGTACACTTATTTGATGAAAAAATAAATGATATAATCTCTCTAAACCCCTCTATAAGTGATGTTAAGAAGATAATTTCACTTTTAGAAAATTATATGAATTACCATTTAAATTTAAAAATAAATTTTAAAGAATTTTTTTAGGAGGACCAAATGAATATTGCAAAAATAACAGATTATCTAACTTTGGATATGATTTCCCTTGATTTAAAAGCAAAAAATAAAAAAGAAGCTCTTTCTGAGTTATCTCAACTCCTAGGAGCATCAGAAAATATTGATGACCCCAAAGTTATTGAATTAGCTCTTATTGAAAGAGAAAAATTAGGAAGTACTGGAATAGGTAAAGAGGTCGCTATTCCTCATGCTAAAACCGATTTTGCTAAAAATTTAACTATTGCTTTTGGAAGATGTAATGATGGAATTAACTTTGAATCTTTAGACAATCAAGATGTTAAGTTATTCTTTGTATTTGCTTCCCCACTCAGTGATAGCATTGTATACCTTAAAATCCTAGCTAGAATTTCAAGATTGATAAGAGATGAGAATTTTAGAAATAAACTGATAAATGCAACTGAGCCAAAAGAAATTTTAAATATCATAAGTTCAGAAGAGGGGTAAATTATGGAATGTCCTTATTGTGGAGCTATGGATACTAAAGTTATTGATAGCAGACCTTATAGCATAGATAACTCTATAAAAAGAAGACGGGAATGTGTCGTTTGTTGTAAAAGATTTACTACTTACGAAAAAATAGAGCCTATTCCTATTTTTGTAATAAAAAAAAATAATATTAAAGAAGTCTTTAATAGAGATAAACTATTAAAGGGGCTTGAAAGAGCTGTCATTAAAAGGAATGTAAATTTAGAAGCTTTAGAAAGATTTGTAGGAGAAGTTGAAGATACTATTAGAAAAACTAATCATTTAGAAATAGAGAGTACTCAATTAGGTGAATTAGTTATGGAAAAATTAAAAAAATTAGATGAAATCGCATATATTCGATTCGCCTCTGTATATAAAGATTTTTCAGATGTAAAATCTTTTGTCAAAGAAATTGAGGGGATGGTTGATAGTGATTAAAAATATAATCAGTGGTGCTCTCATCGGAATAGCAAATATTATCCCTGGAGTTTCTGGTGGAACAGTAGCTCTTCTTTTAGGTGTTTATGAAAAACTTACAGAATCTATAGGTGAATTTTTTACTACTTCTAAAAACAAAAAAATTGAATCTATTAAATTTTTATCACAAATTTTTGTAGGAGTTATTATTGGTCTCCTTGCATTTGCAAAGATAATAGGCTTTCTATATGCAAATTATAAAGAAGGTACTAGCTTTTTCTTCTTAGGACTAATAGTCGCATCATTACCTTTAGTTTTAACTCATAGAGAAAGCAAAATAATTAATAAACCTGGAAAACTATGGTTTTTATTTGGATTACTTCTAATGACTACTTTTACTGTTTTTCAATCATTCTATGGTAATGGAGACACTTCTAGTAAAGTATACATATTGACAGGAGGATATACCATAAAATTAATCCTGGCTGGAACTTTGGCTGGAGGAGCTATGGTCATTCCTGGAATTTCTGGATCTCTTTTACTAGTTATGTTAGGAGAATACTACAATATCCTAGGTTTTGTAAATAATAGGATGATAATTCCTGTTGCCTTAGTAGGTATCGGTACAATCATAGGTATTGTCGGTTTTGCTAGAATTATAGACAAGCTTCTAAAATCCCATAGAGATAATACTCTATATTTTATAATTGGACTTATTGTAGCTTCCCTTGTGGAGATCTGGCCTGGTTTTACTTTAACCTTATCTAATAGTATTACAAATATTATAATTTTTAGTCTAGGAATATATATAGTTAAATTAATGAAAAAATTAGAGGGTAATAAAGAATGAAAAAAATTAATGGAGAATTTATATTTATTGTTCTTGGAATATTGGGAATTTTTCTCTATATCCCAAGAATTTATCGTGGATATCGGACTCTAGATCATCTTCAAAACGAACTAAAAACTACAACTATTCAGTCTAAAGAATTACATCGTGAAATGGAAGATATTAGTCACCAATTAAATAATTTTAATAATCTGTATTATATAGAAAAATTTGCAAGAGATAAACTAGCTATGAAGAAAAAGAACGAAACTATCTATAGAGTTATATATGAGGAGGAACAAGATTAATGAAAAGAGAACTAGCTATTGAATTTGCAAGGGTAACTGAGGCAGCAGCATTAGCAGCACACCAATGGGTCGGTAGAGGTGATAAAGAAGCCGCAGATCAATCAGCCGTCGACGCTATGAGAACTATGTTAAATAAAATCCATATCAATGGAGAGATCGTTATTGGAGAAGGTGAAATTGATGAAGCACCTATGTTATATATCGGTGAAAAAGTTGGTCTAAGAAAAGATATGGATATCGCTGTAGATATCGCTGTAGATCCTGTAGAAGGTACTCGTATGACTGCCCAAGGTCAAGGAAATGCATTAGCAGTTATGGCTATCGGAAATAAAGGTAGTTTTTTAAAAGCACCAGATATGTATATGGAAAAATTAATTGTAGGACCTGATGCTCGTGGAGCCATTGACCTTACTTTACCAATTTTAGATAATGTTTATAATGTCGCTAAAGCTCTAAATAAATCTTTAGATGAACTAGTTATGGTTATTTTAGATAAACCTAGACACCATAAGATTATCAAAGATCTACAAAAGATGGGAGTTAGAATATTTGCTATTCCTGATGGAGATGTAGCTGGTTCTATATTAACTGCTATTATTGATTCTGATGCAGATATGTTATATGGAATTGGAGGAGCACCTGAAGGTGTTATCTCAGCGGCAGTTATCAAAGCTCTTGGTGGAGATATGCAAGCTAAATTAAAATTAAGAAGTGAAGTAAAGGGGATATCTTTAGAAAATGACAAGATTTCTAATTTTGAAAAGTCTAGATGCGAAGAGATGGGAATAGATATTTCTGATGTTTTTACTATCGATGACTTAGTTAAAGATGACGAGGTTATCTTTGCTGCTACAGGAATCACCGATGGAGATCTTTTAACAGGAGTAAGTCGAAAGAAAAATATAGCTAGAACTCAAACTCTATTAATCAGAGGAAAAACTAAAACAATCAGATACATCAATTCAGTTCATAACTTAGATTTTAAAGATCCGGAGTTAAAAGAACTTATAAAGTAAGCTTTTTATAGAGTGTAGATAATTTCTACACTCTATATTAATATCTAACATTTCATAGTAATTAAACCTACTAATGGTTTTAAATACTTATAATAATATGAACATTCAATTAATATCTAAAAATATAAGGAGAAAAAAATATGTTATTTTATGATGATTTTATTAAAAAATTAAACAACACAAATATAGTATTAAAAGATAAGTATAAATATGGACTAAACTTCACAAAAAAAATAGTCTGGCTAGGAACAGGAATCCCAATAACTCTAATTGGAGGATTCCAACTTTGGGTACTTAAAACAAATGGAGGTAATCCAATAGGTTATATTTTAGCTCTCTTAATGGTTTTATTTGGTCTTTATAATTTAAAGATGTCTCATGCCTATAAGATAGAAATCGATGTGACCAATAAAAAATTAGTTAATAAACAATTTATTATAGAATTAGATAAAGTAAAATTAGTTGAACTTCGTAAGATGGTAGCTCCTAAAAGTAAAAAGCTAGAAGCTTGTTTAGATATCATTACCCATGATAAAAAACAAATTATCCTACCCCTTATTATGAACAACAAATTAGAGTTTACATCTGTTATCAAAGAGATCGTTGCCGATAATTTTTCAATTATAAAGGATTAATTATGGATATATGTAAGTGTATTTCAATTAATCAATCTAAAGTGGATGAAGCAAAAATAAAATTGGAAAAAAATTCTTCTCTAGATCAAACTGCTAAATTTTTTAAGATTTTAGGAGACGGAACAAGGTTTAAAATTATTACTATCCTTTTAGATAGTGAGATGTGTGTATGCGATATTGCAACTACTTTGAACATGACCCACTCCTCCATCTCCCACCAACTTAAGATCTTAAGGGAAAATAGAGTCCTTAAAAATAGAAAAGATGGTAAAATCGTATATTATTCCCTTAATGATAATCATGTTAAAAATATAATTTTGCAGGGATTAGAACATCATAATCACTAATTTAATCTTCACTAAAACGTTGAGTTTTTGTACTAAATGTGCTAATATAGTATAAATTCAATATCGAGGAGAAGGTGAAATGACTAAATCTAAAAATAAAACATTAAAGACTTACCTACTTTTACTAGGTGGAAGCTTGATTCCACTCTTTATATTTACCTCTTTTTTATATCAATTGAATGTATCTCAAAATATAGTTAAAATGAAATCTGAGAAAAAAATGCTTTTAAGTTTAATAAAAAAAGATATTGAAAGGGAATTTAATGACTATATAGATGATGTACAATTTTTATCTGAAACTCCTCAGCTTAGATCACTTCTATATGAAAAATCTAATTTGAAAGAAAATCATGATTATTTAAAAAGTTACCTGAAAATTAAAAATAAATATTTTGCAGGATACATTAAAAATAATAGAAATCATGTAATAATTGAAGAGTATTATAACAATAAATATCTTAGATTTCCTGAGAAGCTTTCCACTAAAGATCCTAAAAAAATTACATTTTCTAAATTAGGAAGTTATAAAAATTATTTTATAGTCAATATCATGGCTCCTATCTATGGAAATGACGGTGTACCCCTAGGGACTATCTCCCTCTATGGAAAACAAGCTTATATTGATAATATCTTAAATAAATATATATCAATAAATTTAATATCAAAAGGAGATTTTTATTGGTTTAGTTTAGATAAAAATAATCAAATCGATAGATCAAAAAAAATAAAAATTTTAGAAAAAGAAGATCTTTTACCTATGAATTCAACCAGTGGTTCTATCCTTAGTAAAGACATTTTATATACTTTTGACACCATAGACCTTAAGGAACTTTTACCTCAATTAGAGTTTGATAAAAACACAGATTCTACTTGGAGATTGATTATTAAAGTCCCTAAATCTGAAATAAATGCCATGAGAAAACATTTTTTAGATGAGTATAAACTACTTAGTATATTTATTTTTTTGATGCTTTCTATTACTATCTGGGTTATTTTAAAAGAAACCAATAAACGTAAATTTTATGAAAATAAATTAGAATTACAAAATCAAAAATTAATAGAAAATAGTAAAACTAAAGATAAATTTATATCTATATTGGCCCACGACCTAAAGAGTCCTTTTACTGGGATTACTGGGATTTTTAGCATTTTAACTAGAAAATATGATTCTTATGGTGAAGTAAAAAAGAAAAAATTAATCTATTCTCTTAATGATTCTATACAGGGAATAAATGCACTTTTGATCAATTTATTAGAATGGTCTAAAATACAAAGAGGACATGTAATATCTTCTCCTATGAAAGTTAAGGTAAATGATCTCACTGCTTCAGCATACCAAATTTTAAAATTAAATTTAGAGTCTAAAAACATTAAATTTTCAAATAATATCTCAGATAAACATTTTATTTGGGTTGATAAAAATATGATAGATGCTGTTTTTCGTAATATTTTGTCTAATGCAATAAAATTTACTCCTTATCATGGAAAAATTGAACTTTATAGTGAACAAAAAGAGAAATATATATATATATATATTAAGGATAACGGAGTAGGAATGAATTTAGATATCCAGTCTAAGCTATTTAAACTAGATCAGCATCTGACTACTCCAGGAACAGAAAATGAAAAAGGTACTGGTTTAGGACTTATAATCACAAAAGAATTTATCCACCTAAATAGAGGAAGTTTAGGAGTAGATTCTATAAAGGATCAAGGAACTACTTTTATTATTAAACTACCTGCATATAGGGAGATCTAAAAAGGTTAAATTAAAAATTAAGACATGAAGGGGTAATTCATGAATTACCCGTACTATACAGTTAATATAATTCTCGACAAAAAAGATTAAATAGAAAAAGAGGTAAAAGATGAAATACAATAAGATTAAAAATATAGATAAAGAAATATCCCTTTTGGGATTTGGCTGTTGGGCTCTATCTAAACATGGATGGAAAGATGTCAATCAAGAGGAAGCTATTAAAACTCTGGAAAAAAGCATCGAACTAGGTATAAATTTTTTTGATACTGCACCAATCTATGGATTTGGGAAATCAGAGGAGATATTAGGAGATATTACAAAAAGTATTCGTAAAGATGTAGTTATAGCCAGTAAATTTGGTCTTCGATGGAATGAATGGGGTCACGTTACCCATGATATATCCAGAGATTCAATTCTGTTTGAAATTGAGGCTACTTTGAAACGTTTAAAGACAGACTACCTCGATCTCTATCAAATACATCACTTAGATAACAAAACATCCTTAGAGACAGTATTTGAGACTCTCAACGAGTTAAAAGAACAGAATATAATAAAAGGTGTAGGAGTTTCCAATTTTAAATTAGAAGATCTCAAACAAGCGTCTAATTTGTGTGAAATTAGCAGTATTCAAAATCAATATAATATGCTACAAACCAGTGATGAAAAAGATATATTACCTTTTTGTCAAAATAATGACATTGGGTATATATCTTATAGTACTTTAGCACAAGGATTACTATCGGAAAAAGTTAAAAAAGGATATAAATTTGCCAAGATGGATATAAGAAAATTTAATGACTTATTTCATGACAAAGAAACTTTTGATAGAATTGATGCCTTAAAATCTCCTAATAAACCTTTGATAGAGAGTGCTTTTGAATATGTTATGCAACAAAAGTCACTTAAATCTATCCTAGTTAGTACTACAAAGGTTAAAAATTTGGAAGAAAACATAAAATTAATCAAAAAATTAAGTAATAGATAATAAAATAAAAGCAGAAATTAGAATTATCTAATTTCTGCTTTTATTTTACTTCTTTACGAACTTAGCTAATACTCCATTTACAAATTCATGTGATGTTGCATCGCCATAAATTTTAGCTAATTCAATAATTTCATTTAATACAATTTCAAAACCAGTTTCTTCGTACATCAATTCATATACACCAAATCTAAGTAATGATCTTTCTACATTTCCTACAGTTTCTATCGACCATTCATTCATCTTTTCAGCAATTTCTTGGTTAATAGTTCCATAATGTTTGTCTATTCCTACTGCGAATTCTTTAATAAATTCCACTTCTGTTTTAGTCAAAACTAGTTCTTCAACGTTATTAGAAGCTTCTTCATCTTCAGATATTTCTACCCTTCTATTCCCATCTTCTAAAAATTTTTCTAGTCTTTCTAACGGTGTTACTTTGTTCATGTCAGCTTCAAACAAAAGTTTGAATAACTCTTCTCTTGCGATCTTTCTACTCATAATTTTCCCTTCCTATTCTTCTTTTAATCTATTGATCAATATTTTTTTTAGCTTTTTAATATTTTCCTTATCTCCAAAGATAATTCCTAATAAAGTTGTTAGCATGACTACTATCATAGGTATGATCCCACGGGTTATAAAGATATAGCCAAAAGCAAATCCCATCAGTCCACCTATATATTTTTTACTATTTATTGCTACTCTTTCTATCAATTCCTCTAACATTATTAATCACCTCTTCCATTACTAGATTTATCTTTCATTAACTTAGTTACTCTAAGTTCAACTTCTGTAATACTCAAATCTAAATAATTTTCAATTCTATCCTTGATATCTTGTTGAATTAAATTAAGGTCCTCTGAAAGGGACTGACTAGACATTATATCAATAGATACAAAAATTTTCAATTTTTTTCCATTAGTTTTATTTTTCACTTTTAAATTTCTAACTTTTGGATGCTCTCCTACCACTTCTTTTACTATATTATTTACGGAATTCGAAGATATTTTCAACATTCCATTAGGAGTTTTCATTCTTAATTCTTTTGGTCTTTCAAAAAGATTAATTAATTTTTCCACAAACAATAATAGATAAACAAGAGAAACTCCTGCTACAGAACCTCTAGTTATCAGGCTACTAAAATCTAATATCTCTAAGTATGCCGGAAACATCCCTATATATATTCCGAGTATAGCTAAGACAAAGATCCCGATCCAAGCTATTCCAAAAATAAATTTCATAAACATATCTATTCCCCCAAATTTAAGCCTTAAAAACATAAGAGGCGTATAACGCCTCTAGTCTAATATTACTTCTTCTTTTGAAGCTTCTTTTACCTTAACATCTTGAATATAAACATTTACTTCTACAACTCTAAGACCTGTTAATTCCGTAATATTCTTAATTATATTTTCCTGTACATTTGTAGCTACTATTGGGATTAGAAAACCATATTCTACAACTATATGTACATCTACACTACACTCTTTTTCTCCTACTTCAACCTTTACTCCCTTAGTCATCTTATTGATACCCAAGATCTTGTTCACTTCATCTGTTACTCCACTTGTCATCTTGTAGATTCCATCTACTTCTATTGTTGCTTTTGCCGCTATTACCTTTACTACGTCATCAGCTATTTTAATATTTCCTAATTCAGACATCTGTCCACCTCCAAAATTATCTTGCACTTATAAACCGTTACATCTATAGTATATCATTTTTTTTGTCATTTCCTATATTTTTTCTTAATATATACTAAATTAAATTTTAATTTTATTATTTCGATGAAAAAGGAGGATATGAACTATTTCCTTTATTAAGAGTACTAAAAAAAGATATAGTTCAAATATCTATCAAGGATGGGTGGAGATAGATAAACAAAGACCTAGATTTTTAAGTCTAGGTCTTTGGAATTTTTATTAGTTAAAAAATAAGAAGAGTAAATAAAATTTTATATCCCATCTTCTCCAATTGAGTCACTAATGATATTAGGTTGAAATAATTCAATCCCTTCAATTGCTGATTCCATTATTTCATGAATAGAACTATCTAAATCTTGATCATCTCTTAAATTAATAGCTTCTATAATCATAGCCAAATTACATCCAGAGATTACTTTTATGCTTTCGTTGGCCATTAAAGCAGCAGTTATAAATGGTGTTCCTCCAATAATATCCGTTAAAAACAGTATTTCTTTTAAATCTATATTCTTAATCGCATTTTTAAATTCCTTTTCTAAATCTAATGGTGTTTTTTCTTCTGTAAAGTTAATGAAATTTAATTTTTTTTGTTTTCCAATAACTAACTCAATAGTTTTTTCAAAACCTTTTGCAAAATTCCCATGACCACTTATAATT
>NZ_JBATVM010000007.1:0-6188 GCF_049671765.1 Psychrilyobacter sp. | reverse complement strand
CCCAATGTGTTATATTTCCACCTGAATACTCTATAAAAGAATAATGTTTATCCTCTTCATATATCTTTTGCCCTTTATCTTTTTGATAAATTTCAAAATATTTTTTCAAATATTTTCTATCAGTTATTCCCTCTATCCATATTGTTGAATTAGCCAAGAAAACCGAAGAATTTCTTACTCCTATATTTCTCATCAATTCTAACATATTTTCATCATTTCTTCTTATGATTTCAAATTTTTGCTCTTCATTTTTTTTACTTTCATATATTTTAATATCTTCTGAATAATCTAGTGTCAGGTCTAAAAAATGATTTGAATGAGTTGTTATTAAATATTGGAAATTTTCAAAGCCATATTTACCTTCTTTATCCAATAAAGCTTCCATGAGTTTTCTCTGCATTCCCGGGTGAAGATAAATTTCAGGTTCTTCAATTCCTATAAGCATCTGTTTCCCGGCGTTTTCAAAAAGCGGAAAAGTCAAAATAATTATAGACTGTATTCCATCTCCTAAATCATAAATAGGATAATCCTGAGTTTCGCCTATTTTTATATGAATCACGTCACCTTTTTTCTTAGGAATCAATGAAACTGATTTTCCTTCAAAAAAGTTTTCACTTAAAAACTTTTCAAATTTTCTTACTCTTTCTCGCTCCTCATATTCTCCTAAAAGCATATCTTGAAGCCTGTCATACAATTCTAATCCTGTAAAAATTTCAACCTCTTCATTATTTTCAAAGTAATCATTTTTAGTTCTCTCACCATAATGATTCCTGTTTTTTTCTAGAGTTCTAAGACCTCTTAACGTAGGTATATATAACTTATTTAATTGTTTATCTTCATATAAGTTTACTAATTTTGGAGAGAATTCCTTATAATATTTATCATATAATTGTCGTATTTTTTCAAACGGTTCTTTAAATTGCCGTTCATTCATAAAACCTTGCTCTATCTTTGACAATGCTCCTTGAATTTTTGTTAGTTCTATCAAAAAAGAACTGCAAAGATCTAACTTTTTATTTGAAAATATACTTCTCAACTCTTTTATGATACCATTAGTTTTTTCTATATCTAGCGTTCTAGAATAACCATCATTTTTAGGAATCTTTTCGCTTTCTAATAGGATCCTTAGCTCAAGTTCATATTTTTCTGTTCTTGAAATAATATTTTTATTTTCAAATAAATATTTATCTTTTTCTCTTGTTAATATTTCCCTAATAAATCTACTTTTTCCAGAGTTATTGCTTCCTATAAATAAATTTAATTTAGATAGTTCAATTTCTTTTTTATTATAATTTTTAACCCAATCTTCAAGATTTAAAATCTTTTCAAATAAATACAATATAACCTCCGATTTCAAATACAAACCTCACAGAGAAAAAAAATTAACCCTTAATGATCTCTACTTTGTTACTCCCTACGAGGGTCTACATTTAAAATCAAGTTTTAAGTAAACTTCATTTTAATACTCGTAGAATCTCATAAAAAGATGAGAATCTATATTCTTTCATATAAGTAAAGAAAGACAGAGCATTAGCCCTGACCTTCTATTACCTAAGCCTATGGCTTAAATTATTTTGCTTTAGGAAGAGAGCTATAACATTTCTCTATCCAAGCATCAAATTCATTTTCTTTTTTAGCAGACATAACATCACACATCTCTGGATTTAATTTATAAAGTGCAAGTTTAAAACTTTTAAGTTCAAACTCATTCATTTTTTGCTCTTTTCTTATTCTAGAAAATACTCTTATAAAATCTTTATTTTCATATCCAATATTTGTTTTTTCTAACTTAATTGGTTTTCCCTTTACAGTGAAGTTTTTAGATTGTGCGATTTTAAAAGCAGCTTCTTTAACTTTAGCTACTCTGTCATGTAAAGCTAATCTTAATATTACATCTTTTGATCTTTGGCAGTCATGATCTTTTAAACTCATTAATGCTATTAATCTTGTTTTCCAACAGTTTTTATTGCTTGCTTCTTTAATAATTCTGTCTAACGACATCAACCCACATCCTATTTTTAATCCTTTTTCCTAGGTTTCTTTTTTCATAAATTAAAACTTATTCTAAATAAAATCAATTTTATATTTTTGATTCCAGAAACCATAGGAAGGAAGAGTTTTTCTTAGTCTACTACTTCTGCTTCTGCTACATCTTCGTCAGCTTTGTTTTCAGTTCCGCCTTGAGCAGCTCCACCTTGTTCAGCTTGAGCTTTTTCTTGAGCTTCTTTATATATTTCTTCAGCTAATTTATGAGCTTTTTCTTCTAAAGCTTTCATTGCTGTGTCGATAGCTTCTTTATCTTCTCCATCTTTAACAGCTTTTAATCCTTCTACTGCTTCTTTGATAGCCGTTTTTTCTTCTTCTGTTACTTTATCTCCATGCTCTTCTACAGATTTTTCAGTAGATGAGATGATCATATCAGCTTTATTTCTAGCTTCTACTAATTCTTTGAATTTTTTATCTTCAGCTTCGTTAGCTTCAGCATCTTTTTTCATTTTTTCGATCTCTTCATCTGAAAGGTTAGTAGATCCTGTAATTGTTACTTTATTTTC
Source organism: Psychrilyobacter sp. (assembly GCF_049671765.1). Taxonomy (NCBI): domain Bacteria; kingdom Fusobacteriati; phylum Fusobacteriota; class Fusobacteriia; order Fusobacteriales; family Fusobacteriaceae; genus Psychrilyobacter; species Psychrilyobacter sp. The sequence goes on along the minus strand of NZ_JBATVM010000007.1, from coordinate 3,636 downwards.
TTTTCCAGTTCCTAAGTCTTTTGCACTTACATGTACAATACCGTTTGCGTCAATATCAAATGTTACTTCGATTTGAGGAACTCCTCTTGGTGCTGCTGGGATTCCTTCTAAGTTGAAGTCTCCTAATTTATTGTTGTCTACAGCTTTTGATCTTTCACCTTGGAATACGTTGATAGATACTGCTGGCTGGTTATCTACAGCTGTAGAGTAAACTTGTGATTTCTTTACAGGTATAGTTGTATTTTTTTCTATCATTTTTGTGAATACTCCACCTAAAGTTTCGATTCCTAATGATAATGGAGTTACGTCTAATAATAAGATATCTTTAACGTCTCCCATTAATACTCCACCTTGAATTGCTGCTCCTGCTGCTACTACTTCATCAGGATTGATTCCTTTGTTAGGAGCTTTTCCTAAGAAAGATTGTACCCATTCTTGTACTGCTGGTATTCTTGTAGATCCACCAACTAATAAGATCTCATCGATATCTGAAGGAGTTAATCCTGCATCTTTAAGAGCTATTCTTACTGGTTCTTTTGTAGCTTCTACTAAAGCAGAAGTTAATTCGTTGAATTTAGCACGAGTTAATTTCATCTCTAAATGTTTTGGTCCTGTAGCATCCATTGTGATAAATGGTAATGATATAGGAGTTTCCATCATTGTAGATAATTCTTTTTTAGCTTTTTCAGCTGCATCTTTTAATCTTTGTACTGCCATCTTATCGTTAGATAGATCTAATCCAGTTTCTTTTTTGAATTCTACTTCTAACCAGTTAATAACTTCTTTATCAAAGTTATCTCCACCTAAATGATTGTTTCCAGATGTTGATAATACTTCTACTACACCGTCTCCGATCTCTAAAACAGATACATCAAATGTACCTCCTCCAAGGTCAAATACTAATACTTTTTCTTCTTCTTTTTTCTCTAATCCATAAGCTAATGCCGCTGCTGTTGGTTCATTTATAATTCTTTTTACATCTAAACCTGCGATTACTCCTGCGTCTTTAGTTGCTTGTCTTTGTGCATCTGAGAAATATGCAGGAACTGTGATTACCGCTTCAGTTACTGTTTCTCCTAAATATGCTTCTGCATCTTTTTTTAATTTTTTTAATATCATTGATGAAATTTCTTGAGGTCCGTACTCTTTTCCGTAAATATTTACTTTATGAGCTTCTCCCATATGAGTTTTTATAGATGCTACTGTAGAATCTGGATTTGTAACAGCTTGTCTTTTAGCTATTTCTCCTACTATGATCTCTCCACTTTCTTTTACGTTTACAACTGAAGGTGTAGTTCTTACTCCCTCTGCATTTGTTATTATAGTGAAGTTTCCACCTTCCATTACTGATACACATGAGTTAGTTGTTCCTAAGTCAATTCCGATTATTTTTCCCATTCTATTTTGCCTCCTAAATTTTTGGCACAGATTACAAGGTGTAATACTATGCAAATAATATTTAATTTAATTTTTATTTTAATAATTTTATTAATAGATTTCGATCTTTTTCTGTTATTCTTCCATATACAAAACCATAATAATCAGATTTAGCAAATTCCTCTCTATTCATTCCTAATTTTTTTCTAATCAATAATTCCAAAGTCATTCCGTGAGGCATAAAACCATCTCCTTTTCTTATTGTTTCTACGACCCTAATTATACTTTGGTTTCTTTGTATTTAAGAGAAACCATAGGAAGGAAGAGTCCCTACTTCTTACAAACTTTAACCATTGAAGGTCTGATTACTCTATCCTTCATCTTATATCCTCTTTGTAGTTCCATTACTATGTGATCATTATCGATTTCTTCACAATTTTCTGTCATTACAGCTTGATGTAAATACGGATCATATTCTTTCCCTATTGCCTCAATTGGTTCTACACCTTCTGTATTCATTATTCCATGCATTTGAGATAATGTCATCTCTACACCTTTTACCAATGAATCAAAATCTTTTGTTTCAACAGATGCCGTGACTCCTCTTTCTAGGTTGTCTACAGCTTCTAGGACTTTTAAGATTACTTTCTCAGAAGCATACTTTCTAAATTCTTCTAATTCGTTTTGCTTTCTCTTAGTAAAATTTTGAAATTCTGCATTTTTTCTAGCATATGCACCCTTCCAATCTTCAAGTTCAGCCTCAATTTTAACTATTTTTTCTTCTGATGTTTCCTCTTTTTCTTTTTCTTGATTTTCTTCTTTTTGTTCTTCTTTTAACACTTCTTCAACTTTTTCTTCTTCAACTTTTTTTTTCTTACTCATGACTATCTCCTTTTTTTAGTGCTATGTTAATCATATTATTAACTTCTTCAGTAACGTATTCTACCAAGCCTACAGTTTTAGAGTAAGCCATCCTTTTAGGCCCTACTACTCCTATAATTCCCTGTGATTCACCATTTTTATAAAATGAATATACAAAGCTAAAATCTTTCAAGGCTTTCATATTTAGTTCATCTCCAAATACTACATACACCTCTCCTTGTTTATGTTCCCTTGTACTGATTAACTCTTTAAAAATCTCATCTAGCCCTTTACGTCTATTAAAAATTTCCAAAGCTTCTTTAGCTTCTTCTACTGTCTTATTCTCAAATATAGTAGAAGCACCATTTATAAAAAATTCACCGTCCATATCTTGATATACTTTATCTGATATAGAATCGAACACTGGATTCCCTTTTTCTTTTACAAACTCTTCTATCTCAAAGGTTTGAACTTCACCCTTAGATGACTTTTCATTCAATTTTATGCATATTTTTTTTAATTCTAGCTCTTCTATAGGTTCTTCAAAATGTATCTTTCTAGTTCTTACTGTAGAATCATCCATGACTATTACAGCCATAGCCATATAGTCAGTCACATGTACTAATTCAACCTTTTTTATTGTCTCATGACTTATACTCGGTTCTAGTACTATCCCTGCATAGGATGTTAATTTAGATAGTAAGTTAGAGGTCTTTCTCAATATCCCATCAAATTCTCCTATTTTTTCATCATATATTTGATGTATTTTTTCCATCTCTTTTCTAGATAATTTTTCTATCTTGAGTAGTTCCGAAAGATAAAATTTATATCCTAGATCTGTAGGTATCCTCCCTGATGAGGTATGGGTCTTTGATAGATAACCTAAATCTTCCAAATCAGCCATTACATTTCTAATGGTTGCCGATGAATACTCTATATTATATTTTTTTACTAATGTTCTAGAACCTATTGTCCCACCTGAAGTCAGGTAATAGTCAATTATTGCTCCTAACACTAGCTTTTCTCTGTCTGTAATCATCTTCACCACTCCAATCAGCCAGTTGTTAGCACTCATTAGATTAGATTGCTAACTTATGATGAGTATATACCTCTTTATTAACTTTGTCAACACTTTTTATCAAAATTTTAGCCACCTATCATCTAGGTGGCTAAAACGTTGGAACTAGCTTTTTTTAAATTTAAACTACTTTCTTAATCTCATATCTATTATTTACTTTCTTTAGCTATTTGCTCCTCTATTTCTTCTATTTCTTCAAATTTTTCATCAAAGAACTCTCCAAACTCTTCCTCTATCTTTTCCTCATAGATATCCAAATCTCCGTTGAAAGCTTCCATCTCATATACACAATTAAAGTCATTAATATGACAAAGTTCTAC
>NZ_JBATVM010000006.1:0-12592 GCF_049671765.1 Psychrilyobacter sp. | reverse complement strand
AAAATCTAAGTGGTCCAGGAATTTTAGACAACTCCAGATATATGAAAAAAGGAAATAAAGTTTCATTTAATTTTATAAATATGACTGCGGAAGAGTTTAAAGAAGAATTCATCAAATATACCAATGTCCACGGTAAACATTTAACAAAAACTTTTTTAAATACTTATAATTTGCCTGAAAGATTTATTAAAAATATGCTTTTTGAGGCTGAAATATGTGAATGTGTAAAAATATCTACTCTAAATAAAAAAATGAGAGATAATCTTGGGAAACTTCTCACTGAATATTCATACGAAATCACTAAATTAGGCGGTATAGATGTTGGAATGGCAACCAACGGTGGGATAGATTTAAAAGAAATAAATTCTAAAACTATGGAATCTAAATTAATTAAAGGACTTTATTTTGCAGGCGAGATTATAGATATCGACGGTGATACTGGTGGTTACAATATCCAAGCTGCAATTTCAACAGGTATATTAGCTGCAAGGAATATAGCAAAAAGTAAATAGTAGAAAAAACAAAATAGGAGGATAATTTTAATATGAAATTAGAAAAAATTAAAGAATTTAAAAAATTTGCCAGTGAGGTGATCTTAAAAGTTTTGATGAAGATGGATAAAGACTATCAAAACTATCAAAAGTTAGATGATTATGATGGGATGCAAAAAATCAAATTAGAATTCATTCCAAAATATGAAGCTTTATATCTTGAGTTTACCAACGATATATCAGAAAATTTAGATGAACTAGATGACAAAAAAATAGAATCTTTAATGGGTATTGTCAATGACATTATGAAAGTTAACAATATCAATATAGACTATATTTTAGACGAAGTAGAAAAGAGAGAAAAATTAACTGGAAAATCGGGTGCAGAAGCTGTTGAAAAATTATTTAAATACCAAATCAAAGAATTGGAATCAAAGATGGAAAAATTATTAAAACAAGCTGATATAATCTTAGATAGTGAAGGAAAACTAGAAGCAGAACTAAGAGATGCTATCCAAGAAGATGCTCAAATGGAATTCCTAGATCAGTTGGTTATTGTTAGGAGTAAATGGAGTGCCCTAGAAAAGAAAACTATTCAGTGTAAATCAGCATTAGATGGATTAAAGGATTCTCTATTAAAAAAATGGACCTACGATATTTACGGGACTATTTCCCAAGAAGAACTTAAAAAAGTTTTTAGTAGTGAAATGAAAAATAAATAGAGTTTAATTATCTCAAAAATTAAATTCTTAGTCACAAATAACACGAATTCAAAATACTTTATTTTAAAGAAATTAAAAATTCCGTGTTAATATTAATTATATACTTTGTAAGGATAAAATATCAATTGTTAATTGAGTTATCCTAGATATTGCACAAGTCAAATTACTATGTTAAAATGGAGGTATATTTCGATATGAATACAGGAACTAAAATAGCAATAAATGTGATAGTGATCTTAATTATCATATTTTTTGTAATGAAAAGAAAAACAAATAACGGGAAAAAAGCAACTATAATACAAAAGGAGGCAACAATCGTGTCAAATACAAATTTAATTGCAAAGATCAAAACTAATAAGGGTGATATCAACATAACTTTATTTCCAAATGAAACACCATTTACAGTACTTAATTTCGTAAACTTATCTAAAAAAGGGTACTACAATAATTTAAAATTCCATAGAGTTATCGCTGACTTTATGATTCAAGGTGGATGCCCACAAGGTACAGGAATGGGTGGCCCTGGATATAACTTCAAAGACGAATTCGTAAAAGAATTAGTATTTGATAAGCCTGGAATCTTAGCTATGGCTAATTCTGGTCCAAGCACAAATGGTTCTCAATTTTTCATCACTCATACTGAAACTTCTTGGTTAAACCATAAGCATACTATCTTTGGAGAAGTTGTATCTTCTGAAGATCAAGATGTAGTCAATAAAATAGCTCAAAACGATATCATAGAAACAATTGAAATTACTGGAGATGTAGATGCATTTTTAGAAGCGAACAAGGAATTATTAGCTGAATTAAACAAAGAATTAGCCAAAGATTTTCCTAACTTAAAATAATTCTAAAATTTGGGGGTATACACATGAAAAAAATATCACTTATCTCTGCACTCCTTCTACTTCTAGTTTTAGGAGGTTGCTCATCTATTAGAAGAGCTATGAAAGCCGGAGAAGTAGCAAAAATAAATAATATCAAAGCAACAATAGTTACTACTCAAGGAGATATCAACTTCTATCTTTATCCAGAAGCTGCTCCTGTTACAGTAGCAAATTTTATAAACTTAGCTAAAAGAGGTTTTTATGATGATCTAAAATTCCACAGAGTTGTAGATAACTTTATGGCTCAAGGAGGAGATCCTTTAGAAACTGGTTTAGGTGGTCCTGGTTATCAAATTGAAGATGAATTTGTAGAATGGTTAGATTTCTACCAAACAGGTATGCTAGCTATGGCAAATGCAGGTCCTAATACTGGTGGTTCTCAATTTTTCATGACAATGTATGCTGCTGACTGGTTAAATCAAAAACATACAGTATTTGGAGAAGTTATTTCTGATGCAGACTTGGGTGTTATTAGAAAGTTAGAAATAGGAGATAGAATCAGAGAGATCAGATTTGAAGGAGATATAGATTTCTTCTTGGCACTTGAAAAAGATAGAATTGATTTTTGGAATGAGACTTTAGATAGAAATTTTCCAAATTTAAAAAAATATCCAGTAAAAGATATTACTGACCCTATTTTTACCGAAACTTATACTAGCTATAAGGATGAACTAGAAAGAATTCAAGAAAAAAAATTAAAAACAGCTAAACCTTATGATCCAAAATTTATTCCAGCTTGGATAAGATATATAGATAATAAGTATACTGCTGCTAAAAAGAAAGATGCTGTTTCTTTGAGCGAAAGATTAGAGGAGCGTAATGAAGACAATCTTTCAGTTATAGCCACTTCTGTTACTGTCAGTAAATCTGATAACGTAACTGATGTATCTGTAATTACCAGTGATGAAGAAGGTAATGTCACTGAAGCTTCTACAGAAAACAATTCTAAGTCTGAAGATTCAGAGACAAAGTAACAAATTTTATAAAAAGGAAAAGAACTTTCTTAATTGAAAGCTCTTTTCCTTTTTTATTATCTATCTATCATATTTATAAAATATCTATGTATATTCAAATCATCTGTCAATTCGGGATGAAAAGATGTTACCAGTAAATTTCCCTCTCTTGCAGCTACTATCTTTCCTTCTATTTCTCCTAGCACTTCCACACCTTTCCCTACTCTTTCTATATAGGGTGCTCGTATAAAAACCATGGGAATTTTATTCTCTATTCCCTTAAATATACCGTCTATCTTAAAGCTCCCCAATTGTCTCCCATAACCATTTCTTCTTACTGTAATATCCATAAGGGGTAAATGAATAACTTTATCATCGGCTATCTCTTTAGCCAATAAGATCATCCCAGCACAAGTTCCCCAAATAGGAAGCCCTTCTCTACTTTTTTCCATCAAAATTTCTTTCAGATTAAAGTCTATCAGGAGTTTCCCCATTGCAGTACTCTCTCCTCCAGGCAGAATAAGACCATCTATAGAGCTCAAATCTTCAACTTTTCTAATCTCACGCCCTTTATGTCCAAGCAATTTTATAATGTCTATATGTTCCCGAAAAGCCCCCTGAAGTGCTAAAACTCCTATAGATTTCACCTTTATTCTTTCCATCTTAGTATCCTCTATGAGCCATTAATTCTTTCGTATCTATGGAATAAACATTGATTCCTACCATGGCTTCTCCTAGATTGGTAGAAACTTCAGCTAAAATTTTAGGATCATTATAATGAGTTACAGCCTTCACTACGGCAGCAGCTCTTTTTCTCGGATCGCCTGATTTAAATATCCCCGATCCTACAAATACTCCATCACAACCTAATTGCATCATCATGGCTGCATCGGCAGGTGTAGCTATTCCACCAGCAGCAAAATTTACAACTGGAAGTTTACCATTTTCATGGATATATTCCACTAAGTCTATAGGAGCTCCTAATTCTTTGGCCGCATTATAAAGTTCCTCTTTTGAAAGCCCTTGAACTCTATTTATTTCGTTATTCATCATTCTCATATGCCTCACAGCTTCTATAACATCTCCCGTTCCTGGTTCACCTTTAGTCCTTATCATAGATGCACCTTCACTTATTCTTCTAAGAGCTTCTCCAAGATTTTTGGCTCCACAAACAAATGGCACATTGTAATTTGATTTGTTTATATGAAGTGCAGGGTCAGCAGGTGTCAATACCTCACTCTCGTCTATATAATCTACTTCTAACGCTTCTAATATCTGTGCTTCTACAAAATGACCAATTCTTACCTTTGCCATCACTGGTATAGATACAGCAGATTGAATTTTTTTGATCATCTCAGGATCTGAAGCTCTAGCTACTCCTCCGTCCTTTCTGATATCTGCCGGAACTCTCTCAAGAGCCATTACAGCACAAGCACCTGCCTGCTCAGCTATTATTGCTTCTTCGGCATTGGTTACATCCATTATAACTCCACCTTTTAACATCTGTGCCAAATTTTTATTTAATTCATATCTCATATTTCTCCCCCTTTATAATGTTTTTTCTTTGACACTATCATACGCTTCATATATAATATATTCAATCATAACTATAAAAATTGTATCGATACAATTAAAGAGGGGGATAAAATGAATTTAGATAATCAACAGACACTATATCTTCAAATATATGAAAAAATTAAACATGATATTATCGAAAATAAATATGTTGAACATGAAAAACTTCCGTCTATCCGAAATTTGGCTAAAAAATTAGGAGTTAACAATATAACTGTAGTAAAAGCCTACGACACCCTAGAAAAAGACCGATATGTTTATAAAAAAAGGGGGAGTGGGATCTATGTAAATAACCTCAATATTAAAAAAAATATTTTAGAGGAAGAGATCCTTATGGAGACTTTTAAATATGGAAAATTAGATGTAGAAGGAGAGATCAACTTTGCAAATAGTAATCCCAACGGAAATTATTTCCCCATTACAAAATTTAAAAATTCTATAAACTTTGTGATCGATAGAGATCAGGAAAAAATATTTGCATACGAAGATCCAAAAGGCTATGTGGGATTACGTACCATTATTTCGAAGCACTTAGAAGATATAAAAATAATAACAAATCCTGAAGATATTCAAATAATTTCTGGAGCCCAACAGGGAATTGATCTCATAACCAAATCTTTAATTAATTTTGGGGACAAGATAATAGTTGAAAACCCTAGTTATTCTGGAGCTATTACATCATTTAAAAGAGGAGGTGCCAAGGTTTTAGATGTTCCATTGTTAAAAGATGGCATAGATCTAAAAATCTTGAAAAATATAGTAGCTAAAGAAAAAATATCATATCTATATCTTATGACAAATTTTCATAACCCCACTGGGATCTCTTACTCTGAAAAAAAGAAATTAAAAATTTTGGAATTGGCTGAAAAATATAATTTTTATATAGTTGAAGATGATTCTAGTTCTGATCTTTACTACAAGGACAAACCTTTTTCTCTAAAATCTTTGGATAGAAATCAAAGAGTAATATATATTAAAAGTTATTCTAGAATATTTATGCCAGGTCTTAGATTAGGATTTTTAATAGCCCCTAAGGATAAATTAAAATATATCTCTTTTACCAAATATCATACAGATATCTCTACCCCTGGTTTAATACAGAGAGCTTTTGAACATTATTTAAGCTCTGATTCTTGGGAAATTCACACTAGAAATTTGAGAACTATATACAAGAAAAAATTCGAAATAGCCTATGACCTATTAAAGAAAATTGAGCATCTTAGATTATTTGCAATCCCTCAAGGGGGCTTATATTTTTGGGTGAAACTGGAGAAAATTAGTAGTGAAGCTCTTTTTTTGAGGGCACTCCAAAAAAAAGTAGGTATATTACCTGGGTCTATATTTAAATTGAATGAAAAGAGTGATGGATGGGTTAGACTCTGCTTTGCCGATGTAGAGATAGAAGAAATAAAAAAAGGACTAAAAATTTTAAAAGAATCCATAGATGAACTCTATAATTTATAACCACTTTATAAACTATATATTTTTCATCTGAATACTACACTATTTAGATATTTTTATTATCATTTTTTTTTAGTATAATAAGGATAAATTTAAATTGAACTATAAGTGAACACCATTTACTATATATTTTATCTTGGAGGAGATCATATTGAAAAAACTTTTAATGACACCAGGACCTACCAATGTTCCTGAAGAAATCAGAAAAAAAATGGCTGAAGATGTCATCCATCACAGGATGGCAGATTATAAAAAATTATTTAGCGATGTTAGTGAAAATCTAAAACATTTTTTCAAAACCAAACAAGAAGTCCTTACATTGACCTGTTCTGGTACTGGAGTTATGGAAGCTGCAGTTGTAAATTTATTTTCTAAAAAAGAGAAAGTGCTGGTAATTAATACAGGAAATTTTGGACAGCGGTTTGTAGAGATTGCAACTACCTATGACCTTGATGTTGTTGAACTAAAATACAATTGGGGCTCTACCTACGATCTAGAGGATGTCAAAAAAGTAATTCTTAATAATCCAGATTTAAAAGGAATACTTATGACTCACAGTGAAACTTCTACTGGAGTTTTAAACGACATACAAAGTGTCGGTGATCTTACAAAAGATACAAATATTCTTTTAGTTGTAGATTCTATCAGTGGTATGGTTGTAAACCCTTTAGAATTTGATCTTTGGTCCCTTGATTGTGTTATTGCTGGAAGTCAAAAAGGATTTTTACTTCCTCCAGGTCTAGCATTTGTTGCCTTGAGTGAAAAAGCAAAAAAAGCTATAGAAAGATCAAACTTACCTAAATTTTATTTTGACCTAAAAAAATACATTAAATTTTTAAAAGAAAAACAACAAAACCCTTATACACCAGCTATTACCCTAGTGGTAGGACTTAAGTGTGCATGTGATCTTCTTTTAGAGGAAGGTTTAGATTCTATCCAATTAAAACATACAAAACTTCGAAAATATCTGGGAGAAGAACTTATAAAACTAGGATTTGAATATTTTGTAAAAGATGAAAAGGCTAGAGGCAATACCTTGGTTGCAGTAACCCATAAAAAAATTGAAAATATGGATGATTTTAGAGGAATAATCGATAAAAATGGAATCAGTATTGCAGGTGGTCAAGGAAATTACACTGGAAAACTCCTTCGAATAGGGTGTCTTGGGAAAATAACAAAAATAGACATAGATAGAACTATAGATGAAATTAAAAAAGTTTTGGTATAAATATTATTTTAAGACAGATGAATATCATATACATTACATCTATAATCTATAAAGATTTTTTTCATTGTCGTAGGAGGTTCAAATGAGTAGAAGATTTAAAAGGGTCTTAATTGCAAACCGTGGTGAAATTGCAATAAGAGTTATAAGAGCATGTAAAGAACTGGGAATAAGAACTGTGGCTATCTATTCTGAAGAAGATAAAACATCTCTTTTTAGAACGAAAGCAGACGAATCTTATCAAATAGGTAAAGGTAAAGGACCTATCGAAGCATACCTTGATATAGATGAAATAATTAAACTTGCTCTAAAAAAAGGAGTAGACGCAATCCATCCTGGATATGGATTTCTTTCTGAAAATCCTGAATTTGCAAGAAAATGTACTGAAGCAGGAATAGAATTTATAGGTCCCACTGCTGAGATGATGGAAAATTTAGGAAATAAAATACAGTCAAAAATAGTTTCTGCAAGAGCTGGGGTTCCTACTATTCCTGGTGTAGATAGATCTGTAGGTTCTGAAGACGAAGCCATAGAATTTGCAAATATCTGTGGATACCCTATAATGCTAAAAGCAGCTGCTGGTGGTGGCGGACGTGGAATGCGTATAGTAAGAGAAGAATCAGAACTTATTTCTTCTTACAGAAGTGCCAAAAGTGAATCTAGAAAAGCTTTTGGTATAGATGATATGTTTATAGAAAAATACGTTGAGCAACCTAAACATATTGAAGTTCAAATCCTTGGGGATAAGCATGGAAATATATTCCATCTCTATGAAAGAGATTGTTCTATACAAAGACGACACCAAAAAGTTATTGAAATAACCCCTGCACTTACCTTAGCAAAAGGAAAAAGGGAAGAAATATGTAATGATGCACTAAAAATAGCAAAAGAAGTCGGTTATGTAAACGCTGGTACTTTGGAATTTTTAGTAGATAAACATGGAAACCATTATTTTATCGAGATGAATCCTAGAATCCAAGTTGAGCATACAATTACTGAAATGGTTACTGGTATTGACTTAGTTCAAAGCCAAATACTTATTGCTGAAGGATATGCATTAACTTCAGAAGAGATAGGAATTCCTTGTCAAGATGCTATCCAAACTAGAGGATACTCTATCCAATGTAGGGTAACCACTGAAGACCCTGTAAATAATTTTGCACCCGACACAGGTAAAATAGATATTTATAGAACTGGTTCTGGAATAGGTATCCGTCTTGACGGTGGAAATGGTTATGCTGGTGCTGTTATCAGTCCTTATTACGATAGTTTACTTGTAAAAGTAATATCTCATGGGAATTCATTTAAAGATGCAATAAGAAAAGCTCTTCGTTCTATAAAAGAGACTAAAATTACCGGAGTTAAAACAAATATTGCTTTCTTAGTAAATGTATTAAATCATCCTAATTTTGAAAGAGGTGACTTCACTACAGCATTTATCCCTGAACATCCTAAACTTTTTGATATCTCTGTAAAAAGAGATAACGAAGGAAATTTCCTTAAATTTATAGCTGAAAAAGTTGTAAACGAAACTCGTGGTATTAAAACAGAATTTGACGTACCGTACATCCCTAACGCTCCTAGACCTGAAAAACTTTCTGGTACAAAACAAATTCTGGAAGAAAAAGGTCCAGAAGGTGTAGTTAAATGGATTAGAAGTCAAAAGAAATTACTTCTTACAGACACAACAATGAGAGATGCCCATCAATCGTTAATGGCTACCCGTGTAAGAACAACTGATATGCTAAAAATAGCTAGGGATACATCTATACTTGGGAAAGATCTTTTCTCTCTAGGAATGTGGGGAGGAGCCACTTTTGATGTTTCATATAGATTCTTAAAAGAATCTCCTTGGGAAAGATTAAAAGAAATAAGAAAAAGAGTTCCAAATGTACTTCTCCAAATGCTTATTAGAGGCTCTAATGCTGTAGGATATAAAAATTATCCTGATAATGTAATTGAAGAATTCATTAAAGAAGCTTCTGATAGTGGTATCGATCTTTTCAGAATATTTGATTCTTTAAACTGGATTAAAGGTATGGAAGTCCCTGTGAAAGAAGTTATCAAAAACGGAAAAATTGCTGAAGTATGTATCTGCTATACAGGAGATATTCTAGATAAAACAAAAACTAAATACACCCTTGACTATTATATAAAAAAAGCAAAAGAAATAGAGGCCATGGGAGCACATATTCTTGGAATTAAAGATATGTCAGCTCTATTGAAACCATATGCAGCAGAAAAGCTTATAAAAGCACTTAAAGAAAACATATCCATCCCTATACATTTACATACACATGACACTACAGGAAATGGTGTAGCAACTGTTCTAATGGCAGCTGAAGCAGGGGTAGACATAATAGACACTGCTTTTGATGCTATGTCTGGACTTACAAGTCAACCTTCTCTAAACTCTGTAGTTGCGGCTCTTGAAAACACCGAAAGGGATACACAAATAAATCTTGATGATGTTCAACAACTTTCTAATTATTGGAATGTTGTAAGACCCGTATATGCTCAATTTGAATCTGGATTAAAATCTGGTTCTACAGAAATCTATAAATACGAGATCCCTGGAGGGCAATATTCAAACCTAAAACCTCAAATCGAGAGTTTTGGCCTTGGACACAGGTTCGACGAGATCAAAAAAATGTTTAAGAAAGTTAATATTCTTTTAGGAGATATAGTAAAAGTAACTCCATCATCAAAAATGGTAAGCGATCTTGCTATATTCATGATTCAAAGTAATCTAACTCCTGAAAATATTATTGAAAAAGGAAGAGATCTTGCTTTCCCTGATTCAGTATTTACTTATTTTAAAGGTATGATGGGACAGCCAGAAGGTGGATTCCCTAAAGATCTTCAAAAAATAGTTCTTAAAGGTGAAGAACCTATAACATGCAGACCTGGTGAGTTATTACCTTCTGAGGATTTTGATGAAATTAAAGAATATCTAAAAACAAAACACAAAATAGAGCCAACTATGCAAGATGCACTGAGCTATGCTTTATATCCATCTGTATTTGAAGACTATTTGAAATACATAAAAGAATATGGTGATTTCAGCAAACTAGGAAGTGATATATATTTCCATGGTCTTGCAGAGGGAGAAACGTGTGAAATTAAGCTTAAAGAGGGAAAAATAATGGTTACAACACTCCTCCAAATATCTAAACTTGATAATGAAGGTTATAGAACTGTAACATTTGAAGTAAATGGTAACAGAAGAGAGACAAGGATAAAAGACAAAACTCAATCGAGCTCTTCTGTATCAACTGAAATTGTAAAAATGGCAGATCTTGATAATGAATTACAAATAGGTGCTAATATCCCTGGAGCTATCATAGAAATACTTGTTAATAAAGGGGACAAAGTAGATATAAATCAAAAATTAGTTGTTATAGAAGCTATGAAGATGGAGACAACTATCACTGCAAAAACAGGTGGAATTATAGAAGATATTTTCGTAGAAGTGGGAAAAATAGTAGAATCAGGTGAACTTCTTCTCCAACTTTCTAAATAAAGAAATCCACTCTATAAAAACTCTTCTTATCTTAAATAAAAATGACGCAGAATTTAATCTGCGTCATATTTTTTTTGCTACGAATGAAGTTTTTCTTAAAAATGTCTGGTGGTGTGCTTAGTAAGACTCCCCAACATTTTTCTTTGTGAACTCAGTGGAAAGAATTAGATTTTAACCTCTTTTTTTATGGTATAATACAAACAAAAGAAAAATTCAAAGGGAGGTCTCATATGACTATAAAAGAAGTTCCTATTGAAAAAATTTTAACTATCAGAAGAGAAGTTATGTGGCCAGATAAAGATATTAATTTTGTGAAAGTTAAAGGTGATGATAAAGCTATTCATCTTGGGGTATATAAAAACGATAAAGTGGTTTCTATCATTTCACTTTATATAACAAAAAATAGCTTGCAATTTAGAAAATTTGCTACATTAAAAAATGAACAAAAAAAAGGCTACGGAACCCTTCTTTTAAAAGAGGTTTTTAAATTATCTGCAAAAAAAAATATAAATTATATATGGTGTAATGCAAGAAAAAATAAAACTTCTTTCTATGAAAAATTTGAAATGATTTCTACAGGAAAAGAATTTTTTAAGTCAGAGAAAAGTTATATTATAATGGGGAAAAAGATTTAAAAATAATATTAAAAAACTACTAGGGGGAACAAAATGAACAGAAAAATTATGATTATGTTTTTAATTGTATTAATTAGTTTGACAAGTTTTTGTAAATGGATAGAAACTACTGGCGAAATAACAGGTGTGGAACAAATAGAGGAAGGGTATTATGGCTATTCAGTTACGTATGACATAGATAAAATCCATGCATTTTATAATTTTGAAGGAGAACTTATTGAAGGTCCTATTACATCTATGATTTTTACAGATTCACCTCCCATTGATAATCAAAAAATTAAATTAAAATATGACTCCGAAGAGCCTGCTTTTTTTGAATTTATTGATGATATTAAATGGCAGAATTAATATTTCACTTTTTTATTAAAGAGTAAAAAATTATTACTTCTACCATCACCACTACTAAAGAAGACAGGAGACAAGGTAGGAGATGCAATTGAGGGTGTAGGAGGAGAAAAGGCTAGAGATGTAACATATAAAGTGTTAATAGATTTTGCTGAAGGGCTTAAAAGCTCTAAACATGATGGAAATCTAAATTTAACATCTAATGATCAGATAGATAATAAGCTAGATGAATATAAGGTGTCGCTGGGTTTGGAGGGTTCAAAATTAAAGGAAAAGGATTAGAATTTAAAATAGATCCCTGGAATCATAAAACTAAATTATTTCAGTTTAAAGTTTTTAGGAGAGCTAGGTCTATAAGGGAATTGTTTTGGAGATATAAAGAGTAGATTAAAAGGGATACTATTAATATCCCTTTTAATCTATTATTTATTATATTTATTTTTAAACTTTTCTAGTACTGATATGTCAAATTTTCCTATTCCTTCTAGCGATGGTAAATCAATATTCTTAAACTTTTCCAGTGCTAATGTATCAAATTTCCCTATCCCTTCTAGCGGTGGTAAATCAATATTCTTAAATTTTTCCGCTAATGTATCAAATTTTTCTCTTTTATCTGAATCAACTAAATTCAAGGAATTTTCATTTTCTTCTTTATAGCTTTCTTCTTCAAATTCAATGTTTGAAGAATTATATTTAATTAACCCTTGCCGTACAACAGAAACGTTATATACTTTTTCATTTTTTAATTTAACTTATAATTTTTCCTTGTAATCAT
>NZ_JBATVM010000005.1:0-2397 GCF_049671765.1 Psychrilyobacter sp. | reverse complement strand
CTAATGATAATAAAGCTAATAATACTATTACTGCCTTTTGCTCATACCATGCAATATTATATGCAATTGGTAGTTCATTTATATCCTCTAATTCAAACACTTCTTTTAATTTAAGTGCTATTAAAGCCAAAGAATAAGAGTCATTACATTGTCCTGCATCTAATACTCTAGGTATTCCACCGATATCTCCTAATTTTAACTTATTATATCTAAACTTAGCACAACCCGCTGTTAAAATAACCGTATCTTTTGGTAATTTTTCAGCAAATTCTGTATAATAATCTCTTGATTTCATTCTTCCGTCACAACCTGCCATTACGAAGAACTTCTTGATTGCTCCAGTTTTAACTGCATCTACTACTTTATCTGCTAATGCAAATACTTGCTCATGGGCAAATCCACCTATAATAGTACCCTCTTCAATCTGAGTAGGAGCTTTGCAGGTTTTAGCCATTTCTATAACTTTAGAGAAGTCTTTGGTTCCATCTGCATTTACTGCAATTCTTGCCCATCCTGGATATCCTGCAGCATTTGTAGTAAATACCTTACCATCATAAGATGCTCCTACCTTAGGAGGTACTATACAGTTAGTTGTAAAAATAATTGGTCCATTGAAAGTTTCAAATTCTTCTTTTTGTTTCCACCATGAATTCCCATAGTTACCAACCAAATGCTTGAATTTCTTTAATTTTGGATAATAATGAGTAGGTAGCATTTCTGAATGGGTATACACATCTACACCAGTTCCTTCAGTCTGTTCCAATAATTGGACCATGTCATTGAGATCATGCCCTGATACTAATATCCCTGGATTAGTTCCTACACCTATATTAACCTCTGTCATTTCAGGGTTTCCAAATGTTCCAGAGTTGGCTTCGTCTAATAATGCCATTGCTTCTACGCCATATTTACCAGTTTCTAATACTAACGCTACTAAATCATCTACCGATAAAGTATCATCTAGTGTAGAGGCCAATACTTTTTCCATAAACATTACTATTTCTTCCTTTTTATACCCTAGATTGTTTGCGTGTTCATAATAAGCCGCCATTCCTTTTAGTCCATATATTGAAAGTTCTCTCAGTGATCTTACATCTTCATTTTCAGTAGCTAATACACCTATACTTAAAGCTTTTTTCTGCATTTCTTCCATGGTATTTGCTGTAAATGTAAGTACATCATGATCAGCTAACCTCTTAGGTATACAGCCTCCTTCTTTTAATCCCTCTCTGATTTCAAGCCCTTTTCTAATCTCTACAGCAATGGCTTCATCATCAAAATTAGCATTTGTAATTGTCATAAAAAGTGAGTTAGAAATGAAATAATCTACTCCCTTACATATCTCGCATTCGTCCCTATGATCTACTGGATATCCCTCTCTCAAGATTGAAATTCCTTTTAAGGTATATATCAGCAAATCTTGTAAATTTGCAGTTTCAGGTTGTTTTCCACAGACTCCTACTACTGTACATCCTGTCCCCTTTGCAGTTTCTTGACATTGGTAACAAAACATCGGTACTTTTTCATCTTTTACAATGATATGTTTTACCCCCTCTTTAACTTCCTTTGCCAACTCTTTTTCCTTTGCAAAAAAACTTTTTAATCTATCCCATGCCATCTCATATCCCCTCCATTAAAATTTATATATCGCTAGAATATATACAAGAGAGAGTTTAAAATTCCTTCTTAATCTTTTAACTTTTCTGTCATATCTTCGTACTCGCTTTCTGTTATTTCACCACTAGCATATCTTTTTTTCAATATTTCCATAGGAGTTTCCCTTCTGTGAGCTTCTGATTTAAATCTATCCCCTGTGAGTTTTCCACTAAACATAGAAATTATTACCACTGCAATTAATATCCAAAATATAAACATAAAAATCCCTCCTCCCATAAACATAGAGCTCCCAAAACCATATCCATGCATCATCTTAATCTCCTCCTTATTTTATATTAATATTCTAACCTCTCAATGTGAAGGTTTTGTGAAAATTTAGATAGTATTTTTTTTAATCAAAATTAAAAGACCACTAGAAAATTCTAGTGGTCTTTCTGTTATTTTTTTTATTCTCTCAATTAGAAGAAAACTAAGGTGAAGTCTATTCACCCATGAATAACTTAATATCTTCATCTACAGAACCGATTCCTGCTATTCCAAAGTTTTCAACTAATACGTTTACTACAGCTGGAGATAAGAATCCTGGTAATGTTGGTCCTAAATGGATATTTTTTACACCTAATGATAATAAAGCTAATAAAACAATTACTGCTTTTTGCTCATACCATGCAATATTATATGCAATTGGTAGTTCATTTATATCCTCTAATTCAAACACTTCTTTTAATTTAAGTGCTATTAAAGCTAAAGAATAAGAGTCATTACATTGTCCTGCATCTA
>NZ_JBATVM010000004.1:0-31569 GCF_049671765.1 Psychrilyobacter sp. | reverse complement strand
CAGGAACAATACTCACTTCTATGCTTAAAAATGTAGATAAAGCAGTATTTGCAATAATCAAAGAGACAAAGGAAAAAGGATTTATAGCAGGACAAAAAGATTTTAACTTAGCTAATGGTGGCGTAGGGATAACAGATCTTCAATACACTAAAGATCAAATTAGTGAAGATAAATTAAAAAGAATAGAAGAGATAAAAGCAGATATCATCTCAGGTAAAATTGATGTAACAGTAGAGATGTCTAAATTAAGATAAATATTTTAGGAGTTAATTTATAAATTAACTCCTTTTTTTATGAAGATAAAATTATATACTATATTAATTGCTTTTCTATATCCAAATATTAAGTTTGCTATAATAGACAAAGTAATCGATACACCTAATGTAACTTAATTTAATATTTGCAGAAGATGAAGGATGATTCTTAGTAGGTCTTTATTAGTTTTTGTTTAAATGTTATAATTAAGTATAAAAAAGATAGTGATTAAAGAATGAAAATTTTCATTATAATTTAGGTACCTAGCCAATTATTAAAAGGGAATTTGAAAAATAATGAGTTCATAATTTTAGTATTAAAAGTATAATTTTTTAAATGTTTTAGAATGAATTAAAAGAGTTTGAATAGTGAAATTTGTGAACATATTTTTTATTTTGTTGTTGAATACACTAAAAAAATATGTTATTATAAGCTTAGAATTATATTTAACGGGAGGAAGAAATGAAAAAAATATTTATATTACTTACAATAGTTTTCGCTATGCTTTTAACTGCATGTGGAGGAAAAACAGAGGAAGCGAAAGAGGTCAAGGCTGAACAACCTCTTAATATCGGAATAGTTTTATCTACAGGTGGGTTAGGAGACAAATCGTTCAATGACTCAGCTTATAGAGGACTTACTATGGCAGAGGAAAAATTGGGAATTAAATTTAAATATGTAGAACCAGCTTCTCCATCGGAAGATACACAATACTTGAGAGAATTTGCAGAAAATAACTATGATTTAATAGTCGGTGTAGGATTTTTAATGACAGATTCTTTAAAAGCGGTAGCAGAAGAATTCCCTAATGTTAAATTTGCTATGGTTGAAGGAGTTATAGATGCACCTAATGTAAGTTCATTATTATTTGCAGAAAATGAAGGATCATTCTTAGTAGGAGCTTTAGCGGCTATGATGACAAAAACAAATACAGTAGGATTTGTTGGTGGAATGGAAGTACCTATAATTCAAAATTTTCAAAGAGGATATGCTCAAGGGGCGCAATATATCAACCCTGATATTAAAGTACAAACATTATATACTACGGGACCAAATCCTTTTAATGACCCAGTTAGAGGAAAAGAAAATGCAATTGCAGAGTATAATCAAGGTGCAGACGTAATTTTCCATGCAGCTGGTGGAACAGGAACAGGAGTAATTGAGGGAGCCAAAGCAATGGGAATTTATGCAATTGGTGTAGACTCAGATCAAGACTATGTAGCTCCAGGAACAGTACTTACTTCGATGATTAAAAATGTAGACCATGTAGTTTACGCAACAATAAAAGATGTAAAAGAGGGAAATTTTAAAGCAGGAATAAATAAATTTGGTTTAGCAAATAATGGTGTAGGAACATCTAAATTTGAGTATACTAGAGATATTGTTGGGGAAGAAAAAATCCAAAAATTAGAAGAAATTAAGCAAGGTATAATTGATGGTACAATCAAAATAAAATAATTTTTAAAACCTAGGATCTTTCCTAGGTTTTTTTTATTTATAAAATGGTTTCTAATAAGTTGATTTTTTTGTTATAATTAACTTATATTTAAAAGGTATAGAAGCTTAATAGGTATTTTAAAAATAGAAAATTAAATAAGTAGTAGAAGGGATGAAAAAATTATGTGTGATGCTATATACATTCATATCCCATTTTGTGTAAAAAAATGTGGATATTGTGATTTTCTTTCATTTTCATGCGAGGAAAAAAGTAAGGCCGATAGAAGTGAATATGTAGAAAAGTTGATAGAGGAGATAAAATTGTATCCTAAATTAAAATATGATACTGTTTATTTTGGTGGTGGGACACCATCTTTATTAGAAGTGGAAGAGATAAAACAAATTTTAGAAACATTATCTATAAATAATGGGGCTGAAATCACTTTGGAAGTGAATCCACAGACTGTGGATATGCAAAAATTAGAAGGGTTTAAGAAAATAGGAATTAACAGGTTGAGTATTGGAATACAAAGTTTTAATGATGAAAAATTAAAAGTTTTAGGACGGATTCATAATAAGAAAATTGCTTTAAAAACCTATAATGATGCGAGAAAAGCAGGATTTAAAAATCTGAGTATTGATTTGATGTTTGCTACTCCTAATCAAACTATTAAAGAGTTAGAAGAAGATTTAGATATAGTTGAAAAACTATCTCCGGAACATATATCTATATATTCTTTAATTTGGGAGGAAGGGACAAAATTTATGGATCTTCTGGATAGTGGGAAATTGAACTCTCTAGATAATGATTTGGAAGCAAAGATGTATGAACTCATAATAGATAGGTTAAAAAAAATAGGATATCTTCACTATGAAATATCTAATTTTGCAAAGAAAGGATACCAAGGAAGGCATAATAGTAAATATTGGAAAAATGTAGAATATATAGGTGTTGGACTGGGAGCTTCTGGATATTATAAAGGGATTAGATATAAAAATGAAGTAGGATTGTCTAATTATTATAAAAAGATAGATATTGCTGAAAAACCTTTAATGGAGGAGGAACAAGTCAGTGATAAAGATAGGATAGAAAATTATTATATTTTGGGACTTAGACTTCTAAATGAAGGAATAGAAACAGAAGATAATATTTATTTTAAAAAAATAAAAGAGTTACACAGAAAAGGATATTTAAAAAATGAGGAAGGTAGATATAAATTAACGTCTAAAGGACTTATGTTTGCAAATGATGTCTTTGTAGAGATCATGGAATAGAGGAGGGACTAATGGAAATAAAAGAAAATATTTTGGAGTTAAAAAATGAAATAAAAAAATACTCGCCTAATCCAGAAAATGTGATATTATTACCTACTACAAAATATGTAGATGCTTCTGGTGTTTTAGAAGTAGTACATGCAGGTTGTGTAGTTGTAGGAGAAAATAGAGTACAGGCTTTGGAAGACAAAAAAAAAGCTTTAGAAAATTTAGGAATAGAAGATATAAGGTGGCATTTTATTGGGAATTTACAAAAAAACAAAGTGAAATATATTGCACCTTATATTGAGATGATCCATTCTGTTAACAAGATCTCTCTAGCAAGTGAGATAGACAAAAGAGCTAAACAAAATAATAGAAGGATAAAAGTCTTATTAGAGGTAAATATATCTAGTGAAGAGAGTAAAGAAGGGTATTCCATAGAGAGATTACACGAAGAACTCCCAGATCTTCTAAAACTTGAAAATATAGAGATCTGTGGTCTTATGACTATGGCCCCTTTAACCAAAGAAGAAAAAGTGATAAGGAAGGTTTTTTCAGATTTAAAAGAACTAAAAAATGAGTTAAATAAAACGCATTTTAATGGAGGATTAATAGAGCTTTCTATGGGCATGACAAATGATTATAAGATAGCCCTTTCAGAAGGAGCAACAATACTTAGAGTTGGGAGTAAAATATTCAAGTAGGAGGAAAAAATTATGGAATTATTTAAAAATTTTAAACAGGTATTAGGATTTGAAGGAACAGAGGAAATAAACGAAGTTGAAGATGATATAATGGTTGAAATAGATGAAGAAGGACAAGAGGAAGAAAATTTATCTGTTCCATCTTCGTCTAGTTTAAAAAATAACGTGTACAAAAACAATGAAAATATAAATGATTATCAAACTATTTTTGTTAGTCCAGTTAACTTTGAAGAGTGTAAAAAGATTGCTAATTATATAAATAAAGAAAAAATTGTAACAGTAAATTTAGAAAGCTTAAGCAATGAATCTGCTCAAAGAATGCTAGATTTTTTAAGTGGAGCTATGGAAGTTAAAAAAGCTAGGTTTATAACTGTGAGTAAAAAAGTTTATGTGTCTATACCAGATGGGACAAAATCTTATGTGGAAGATGAAAATAACGAAATATTTGGATAGAAAAAAAGATTCTAACATTCAAGAGTTAGAATCTTTTTTTATACAATATATTATAATTTTTATAAAAATAGGGAGAATATAGCCAATTTTTTTGCTTTTTATAAATGATAGTTATGAGTTTAATCATTTGGTAGATAAAGAAAAAGATGGTATAATGTTTTATTACTAATAAAGTAATAAAACAATTTATTTAGAGGGGATAAAACTCCTTGAGCATTTTAAAAGGATGGTGGAACAAAAAATGAAAGCATTAGCACTTTTTTCAGGTGGGTTAGACAGTAGTTTAGCAATTAAATTAGTACAAAAACAAGGGATAGAAGTCATAGCACTTAACTTTGTTTCTCATTTTTTCGGTGGAAAAAACGAGAAAGCAGATAATATGGCTAAACAATTAGGAGTAAAATTAGAATACGTAGATTTTAGTGTGATTCATACGGAAGTAGTTAAGAGCCCTCCAAGTGGAAGGGGTAAAAATATGAATCCATGTATTGATTGTCATGCTCTTATGTTTGAAAAAGCAGGAGAATTATTAGAAAAATATGGAGCTAGTTTCTTGATATCTGGAGAGATTTTAGGACAAAGGCCAATGTCACAGAATTTTAGTTCATTAAATAGAGTTAAGAAATTATCAGGTGTAGATTTAGGAAATCTAATAGTTAGACCACTATGTGCTAAACTATTACCTATTACAAAACCAGAGGAATTAGGGTGGATAGATAGGGAACAATTAATGGATATTAATGGAAGAAGTAGAAAAGTTCAATTAGAATTAGTAGAAAAGTGGGGAATAGTAGAATATCCAACTCCTGGAGGGGGATGTATGTTAACAGAACCAAATTATTCTAAAAGACTGAGAACTTTAGAGGAAGATGGATTTTTAGAAGATAAGTATTCATTCTTATTTCATCTAGCAAAAAGAGGTAGATTCTTTAGAGTAGAGAGTGGGAAATATTTATTTGTTGGAAGAGAAAAGGATGATAATTTCAAACTTTCTGAATATAAAGAGTATGGAAGCCTTTATATTGCAGGAGCAGGAACTCCGGGACCTGCTATTGTAGGATACGGTGATCTAAATGAAGATCAAATTTTCCTAGCTAAAAATTTGTTTTCAAGATATTCTCAAGCTAAGGGGAAGAAAAAAATTCAAATAGTTATGAATGAAAAAATTATAGATGTAGAAGAGGTTGACTTAGAGAAATTAGCTGATGATATCAAAAAATATTTAGTATTATAAAAGTAATGAGGTTATATACAATAATGTCTATAACCTTATTTTTTAATGAAAATAAAAAATGAGTACTTATTCATTTTTTGAATGGTGAAAAATATATTTTACTTTAAATATGAGAAAGTTCGTAGTTTATTCTTTAATATACATATATTATATATATATATTATAGGTGTTTTTGTTTATAAAAACGGTGAATTGATTAAAATTTATACAAAAAGTTTGGATTTAGTAGCATAATGTACTAATATAAAAGTGGAAGATATATCAAATGAATCGATTGTAGATATGGATTCAATAATGGGAGTTGAGAGATCTTTTTTTAAACATTTGTTCTAAAGAAAAAAATTGTCATGTTCTTGCGTTTAATATATTATGAGTAAGGTAAAAAAAGATATTAGGAGTGTGAAATGAAAAAATGGAGTTAAATGTTAAAAGACCTGTTTGGGTAGAGGTTAATCTAGATAATTTAAGACACAATATGAGAGAGATAAAAAAACAAATAAAATCAGGAACTGAGGTTATGGCAGTTGTAAAAGCTGATGCATATGGTCATGGTGCACTGGGAGTTATAGATGCATTAAAAGCAGAAAATATAAATAAATTTGCAGTGGCAGTATTGTCGGAAGCTATTGAGATAAGGGATAAAGATAAAGATATACAAATTATATTATTAGGATATACTCCGGATGCTAATTTAGAAGAAGTAATTAAATGGGATATTACTCCTACAATATATTCTTTGAGACAGGCTAAAGTATTGGATGAATTGGCTAAACAACACGGGAAAAAAATAGCAGTTCATATAAATGTAGATACAGGAATGCATAGGGTAGGATTACCAATAAAACAAAGAACTGTAGAAGTTATAAAAGAGATAAGTGAAATGGATAACCTATATTTAGAGGGAGTATATACTCACTTTGCAGTGGCAGATGAAGCGGATAAATGGTACACCTTAAAACAGGTAGAGGAATTTAAGTATATAATAGAAGAATTGAAAAAATTAGGAGTAGAAGTACCTATAAAGCATGTGTCAAATAGTGCAGCTATATTAGATTTACCAGAATTTAATTACGATATGGTAAGAGCTGGACTACTTATGTATGGACACTATCCATCAGAAGTACAAGAAAAAGACAAGGTGATAGACTTAAAGCAAGTAATGTCTCTGCATAGTAAGATTTATCATATAAGAACTTTAGAAAAAGGAGAATCAGTAAGTTATGGACTTACATATACAGTAAATAGAGAATCTAGAACAGGACTTATACCTATTGGATATGCAGACGGATATAGTCGTGGGCTCAGTAATAAAGGCAAAGTAATTATTAAAGGAAAAAATGTAATAGCAAAAGTGGCAGGAACTATATGTATGGATAAATTTGTAGTAGATATTACTGGTTTAGATGTAAATGGCGGAGATGAAGTTATATTGTTTGGAGAAGATGAATACAATAAAGTAACTCCAGAGGATATAGCCAATATACTAGGGACAATAAGTTATGAAGTCTTGTGTAATGTCAGTAAAAGAGTACCTAGAGTATATAAAAAAGGAAATAAAATTATAGAGATAAAGGATGAAGTATTGGACAAAGTTAACTTGAGTTTTTAATTTTCGTCAAAGGCGATAAAAGGGGGACAAGAAATGAGAGAGATTAAAGTAGCAATATGGGGATTCGGAGCAATGGGAAGTGGAATGGCTAAGGCACTTCTAAATAAAAAAGGGATAAAAATTGTAGGAGTATGTGATCTTCACCCAGATAGAGTAGATAAAGAGATGCATGAAATATTAGGATTGAAGAGAGGAGATAGAACTCCAGTTTATATAAATGGAAACATAGATGAAGTATTGAAAGAAAAATCTTGTGATGTCTGCTTATGTGCTACAGATTCATTTGTAAAAAAAGCATTTCCTAGACTAAAATTAGTTTTGGAAAAGAAGATAAATGTAATATCTACAGCAGAAGAGATGTCATATCCGAAAGCACAGAGTCCAAAGGAAGCCTTGGAATTAGACAAAATAGCTAAAGACAATGGTGTATCTATATTGGGAACTGGAATAAATCCAGGACTTATGATGGATCTATTGGTATTGACATTAACAGGTGCTATGACAGATCTTACACATATAAAATCAGAGAGAATAAACAGTCTATCACCATTTGGTCATGCAGTGATGGAAGAGCAAGGAGTAGGATTAAGCAAGGAAGATTTCATGACACAAAATAAGTCAGGAACTTTGGCAGGACATGTTGGATTTGAAGAATCTGTAAATATGATGACAGATGCAGTAGGATGGAAATTAGATGGACCGTTAAAAACTTCTATGGCTCCTATCGTAACAGAAGTTTCTCGTGAAACACCTTATATTAAAGTAGAAGCTGGATATGTAGCAGGATGCTCGATGTTAGGAGACGGTTATGTAGGTGGTGAGAAAAAAGTAGAAATGGTTCATCCTCAACAAATAGAACCTCAGTTAGGAGGAGTGGAAACAGGTGACTATATCACATTGACTGGAACTCCTAATATCAATATGGCAATCACTCCTGAAATAGATGGAGGGATAGGAACTATAGCAATGTGTATAAATATGATTCCACAAATTATAAATTCTAGACCAGGATTAAAAACAATGATCGATCTACCAATTCCTAGATGTATAGTAGGAGATTATAGAGATATGATAGAGGTAGAGCTTAACTAATATTTTTTTTACTAAAATTTTTAAATAAAAAATGATAACTACCCTCTTCCTTCTAATTTCAAAGATAAAAAGGAAGAAGGGATTTAGGAGGAACTAATATGTTAGCTAAAAAAGGTGACTGGGTAATGGTTTATAATGTAGTATTAGAGCCAAAAGATAGAGCCCCTCAAATACCAGAAGAGACTAAAAAAGTACCATTAGAAATGTGGATAAAAGGATTTTTATTGGAAGATACTAAAGTAGGAGAAGAGGCAAAGATAGAAACAATAGTAGGGAGAAAGGTCAGTGGGAAATTAGTTGAGATCCATCCTAATCATAAACATAACTATGGAAATCATATACCTGAAATTTTACAGATAGGGAAAACCTTAAAGGAACTACTTTTTTGTGGGGAGGATAAATAATGGATAAAAGTTATAGTGCAGTAATGTCTAGAAAGACAGAAATAATGAAAAAAGCTGTAGGGATAGATTATAACACCTTTGAGAAGGAAGGAATTGATTTTGACTATGAGGCTATGATGAGAGAAGCGGGGTATTCCCTAGAAGAGATAAAAAAAATACAAGGGGAAACAGGAGTAGGAAACACCCCTATATATGAATTAAAAAATTTGACTAATTTAGCTAGAAAAATGGCTCCATCAGGAAAAGGAGCAAGAATATTTTTGAAAGATGAAGCATCAAACCCTTCAGGAAGTTTTAAAGCGAGACGTGCTGCCACAGCAGTATATCATGCTAAAAAATTGGGATATAAAGGAGTTATTGCTGCAACTTCTGGAAATTATGGAGCAGCAGTAGCATCTCAGGCAGCTATGTTAGGATTAAAATGTATAATAGTGCAAGAATGTTATGACAGTAATGGCAAAGGGCAACCTGAAATAGTAGAAAAAGCTAGAAAATGTGAAGCTTATGGGGCTGAAGTTGTTCAATTGACTGTAGGGCCTGAATTATTTTATTCATTCTTAAATCTACTGGAAGAGACAGGATATTTTAATGCTTCTCTTTATACACCATTTGGTATTGCAGGGGTAGAAACACTAGGATCAGAATTAGTAGAGCAAATATTGGAAAAAACAGGAAAACAACCTGATGTAGTGGTATGTACCAATGCAGGAGGAGGAAACCTTACTGGAACTGCTCGTGGAATGAAAAAAGTAGGAGCAGAAAAAGTAAAAGTAGTAGCTGCAAGTGTAAATTTAAAAGGATTACACATGGCATCTGATACTGATTTCAATAAAAAATCATTTACAACAGGACATACTGGATTTGGTATACCATTTACAACTAATCCAGATAGATCAGATGTTCCTAGATCAGCAGCAAGACCCCTTAGATATATGGATAGATATGTAACAATAACTCAGGGAGAAGTATTTTATATGACTGAATCTTTAGCACAATTAGAAGGGTTAGAGAGGGGACCTGCAGGAAACACATCTTTGGCAGCAGCTTTTTCAATAGCTCAAGAGATGGATTGTGATAAGATCATAGTGGTACAAGAAACAGAATATACAGGAGCAGGAAAACATATTCAACCACAGTTATCATTTGCAAGGGATAATGGAATAGATCTACACTTTGGGAATCCTAGAGATGAAGTTCCTGGAAAGAGCATCATATTACCAGAACATCCAAAGATGATAAAAGCTATAGACTTAGATATGGATAAAATAAGACAATCATATGTAAAAAATATGGTGAAGAAAAACTCAGGTAGTAAAATTTTTACTGATGATGAACTTAACTATATTGCAATTGAGACTAACTTAACAGTAGAAGAGGTAAAAGAAAGATTAAAATAAGAAATTATGTAAAAATCTGGTAAAGAATAAACTCTAGTTAGGAAAAACGTTACAGATGAAAAACTCAATTATATTGCTCTTGAGACAAAAATGACAATAGGTGTAGTAAAATAAAAAAATTGAGGAGCTGAATATTTTGAAAACAAAAATTATAGGGGTGCCATTAAACTTTGGAGCCAACAGATGCGGTTTGGAATTTAGTGTAGATAACTTTATAGATAGATATCCCAAATATCGAGATAAGATAGAGGTTTTAGAAGTAGAAAGACAATTAGAAGATTTTTCTATGAAAGGAGCTAAGTATCTAAATACAGTAGCAAAAACCTGTGAAGATTTGGCTGTAAAAGTAAATAAAGCACTAAAAGATGGAGATTTTCCTGTTAGTTTGGGAGGAGATCACGCTATAGCTATAGGAAGTATCGCTGGAATAGCTAAGGAAAAAAAGATTGGTATATTATGGATGGATGCTCATGGAGATATGAACACTCCTGAGATAAGTGGTACAGGACATATACATGGAATGCCATTAGCTACTTCTGTAGGATATGGACACTCTAAATTGATAGATTGTTTTTATAATGAAACCAAGGTAAAAAAAGAAGATGTAATCTTATTTGGAACTAGAGATATAGATAGGAAAGAACAAGACTTAATAGATGAATTGGGAATTAAAAATTATACCTGGAAAATGATTACAGAGATGGGGTTTGAAAAAGCCTTAGGAGAAGTAAAAGAGTTTTTTAAAGATAGAAATTTACATATTAGTTTTGATTTAGACGGAATAGATCCTACAGAGATAACAGCAGTTGGAACACCTGTTGTAGGAGGACTTAGCCGTGAGATGGGAAAAACTTTATTATCTGAGATGATAGAGACCGCATCTGTGACATCTATAGATATAGTGGAATATAATCCAATATATGAAAAAGGGAATGAAACTTCTGAATATGTAGATGAGTTACTTCAATTAATAGAAAATAAAATAAATAAAATATAAGATAAAAAAGATTTAGAATCTATGAAAGGGTAAATAATGAATTACCCTTACAGTTTAACCATAGCAATTAGGGGGGGATAAGATGAAAGGATATTTAAAAAGAGAAGATGATTTCTCAACAAGAAGAAAACACCTACATAATTTAACAGATGAAGAAATAAAAAATAGATTTTGGGAATTAGCAGAAAAATTAGTAGACCCAATGTTGGATTTAGCTAAAACACATACTACACCATCAATTGAGAGATCAGTACTTTTAAGAATGGGATTTTCAAGTATAGAAGCTAAGCCTTTGGTAGATGGAGCAATAGATAGAGGACTTATAGGTAAAGGTGTAGGTCATCTGGTATATAAAATATCCGAGGAGAAAAAAATTTCTATCCGACAAGCAGGGGAAGAGATGATAGAAGGGAACCATTGGGATACCCTTATGGAAATTTTTAAGGGAGGTAAAAAATAATGAAAAAATTAATACCAACTGAAAAAATGGATATAAGAGAGATATTAAGTGATCTTGAAAATTATAGACCTAAAAGAAGAGGATGGACTTGGAGAAAGAAAGTAAAAAATTTAAAGATGGGACCATTTGAATTTACTAATTGCTCAGAGCCGTTAAAAAATTCGATTGGAATACCAGCATCAAGATATTTTGATAATTTAGATCCACAACCTGAAGAAGTAATCACAACAGAAATAGCATCAGGAAGATTTGAAGATGATATAAGAAGAATGAGGATGGCAGCATGGCATGGAGCAGATCACCTTATGGTAATAAGAACGGCTGGACAATCTCATTTTGATGGATTAATAGAGGGAACACCACAAGGAATTGGAGGAGTACCTATTACTAGAAAACAAGTTAGAGCACAGAGAAAAGCTTGTGATCTAATAGAAGAAGAAGTAGGAAGACCAATTAATTATCATTCATATGTATCTGGAGTAGCAGGGCCTGACGTAGCAGTAATGTTTGCAGAAGAGGGAGTAAATGGAGCTCATCAAGATCCACAATACAATGTACTTTATAGAAATATAAATATGGTAAGATCATTTATTGATGCAGCAGAATCTAAAAAAATAATGGGTTGGGCTGAGATGGCTCAAATAGATGGAGCACATAATGCCAATGCAACAGCTAGAGATGCATGGAAAGTAATGCCAGAACTTATGGTTCAGCATGGACTTAACTCTATATTTTCATATAAATCAGGAATAAAGAAAGAGAATATATGTCTTTCAACAGTTCCTCCTACAGCAGCACCAGCACCATCTATGAAATTTGACCTACCGTATGCAGTAGCTTTGAGAGATTTATTTACAGAGTATAAGATGAGAGCTCAAATGAACACAAAATATATCACTTCATCTTCTAGAGAAGCTACAGTAACTCATGTTATGAATATGATGATCTCTAGATTAACAAGTGCTGATATTCAATCTACAATTACACCTGATGAAGGTAGAAATGTACCTTGGCATGTATATAATATTGAGGCTTGTGATACAGCTAAACAAACTTTAGTAGGATTAGATGGATTACTAGAGATGGTAGAAGTAAGAAAAGATGGATACATGGGAGATATGGTAAGAGAATTAAAGGAAAGAGCTGTACTTTATTTGGAAGAGATGATAGAAACTGGTGGATATTTTGAAGCTGTAGAGAAAGGGTTTTTTGTAGATTCTGGTAACTATCCTGAAAAAAATGGTGATGGAATAGGTAGAAAAAAAGATGGAGGAGTAGGAGCAGGAAGAGTGTTTGCAAGAGATGAAGACTATATGGCACCTGTAACAGGACATTTTGGGAACAATAATATAGAGCAATATGGAGCTACAAATCCAGCTGACTTAATTGGTGGTTGTACATTTGAAGATCCAGATAAGATAGTATATATCGATGAATTAGACGAAGTCGATAATGTAAATGTAAGGATGGCAGAAAATGAGGAATATAGATCTACTTCTAAAATTAAACCAGAGGTAGAATGGTTAGCTGATGGGACTATACAAATAGAGTTATTCTTGCCTACAAGTCAAAGAATAGCAGAATTTGCAGCTATTGAATTTGCTAAAAAGATGAATCTAACAAATCCAGAAGTAATTCATTCTGAAGTTATGCATATAAGTGAGGGAACTAGAGTACAAGTCAAAGGAAAAGTTGAATTTGATTTAGACATCGATAGTTTAGTAATTCCACCTGAACCTGAAGTTATGACAGATGATGAGATTAGAGCATTAGTAGAAAAATATGATATGAAGATAGTAGCAGGAACTGTAGGAGAAGATGAACATTCAGTAGGGCTTCGTGAAGTTATAGATATAAAACATGGAGGAGTAGAAAAATTTGGAATGGAAGTTGAATATTTGGGAACTTCTGTACCTTGTGAGAAATTAATTGATGCAGCTGTAGAATTAAACGCAGATGTAGTGTTAGCTTCTACAATTATATCTCATGATGATGTTCATTATAAAAATATGAAGAAATTACATGAATTAGCAGTAGAAAAAGGGATTAGAGATAAGATAATAATCTGTGCTGGTGGAACTCAAGTAACTCCTGAAATAGCTAGAAAAAATGGTATGGATGAAGGGTTTTCTAAAAATGATAGAGGGGTAAACGTAGCTTCATTTTTGGTAAAAAGAAAGAAAGAAATGATGGAAAAATAGAGAGAGTTTTTTCTTCATTAGTTACTATAAAAGACCTTATCCTTATATATGATTTCTCCTAATTTAGGAGAAATCAAGGATAGAGTAGTTAATATTTAGGTTTTTTTTAAGGTTCCATTTAAAGTTGAAGGTTCAATATATAATTTGACATGTAAGGAGTAAAGAAAGAAAGAAAGAGAAAGGGTAAAGGAGAAGAGATATGAAAATAGATGTTCTGGTAGCAGAGATCGGAAGCACTACAACAGTTGTCAATGCATTTGGAAATTTAAATGGAGAAAATCCAAAATTTATAGGGCAAGGACAGGCTCCTACCACTGTAGATCAAGGGGATGTAAACATAGGTCTTATGGATGCTACATATGATCTAAAAGAAAAAATGGGAATTAAAGATTTGGAATATGATGAGTTCTTGGCTACAAGTAGTGCAGCAGGAGGCTTGAAGATGACTGTTCATGGATTAGTATATGATATGACAGCAAAAGCAGCAAAGGAAGCGGCGCTTGGAGCAGGAGCAAATATTCATATGGTTACATCGGGAAAACTTCGAAGAACCGATCTAAAGGAAATAGAGAGGATAAAACCAAATATAATTTTACTTGCTGGAGGAGTAGATTATGGTGAGCGGGATACAGCTCTATATAATGCAGAACTTCTAGCTAAACTTGATTTGGATATTCCTATAATCTATGCAGGAAATATTCAAAATTGTGAGGAGATAAAATTAATATTTGAGGATTATGGAAAAGAAAAACTTTTAAAAATAGTAGAAAATGTATACCCAAAGATTGATAGGTTAAATGTAGAGCCTGTAAGACGTGTGATTCAAGATGTTTTTGAAGAACATATAATTCATGCTCCAGGAATGGAGCAAGTGAGAGATATAGTAAGCGGGCCTATAGTACCTACTCCAGGAGCAGTAATGGAATCCTCTAAAATTTTGAAAGAAGTTATAGGAGATTTGGTTACTATAGATGTGGGAGGAGCTACTACAGACATCCACTCGGTAACTGAAGGAAATGAAGAGGTAACACGTATTTTGATCTCTCCAGAACCTGTAGCCAAAAGAACTGTAGAGGGGGATCTAGGAGTCTATGTAAATATGAAAAATATAGTTCAGTTAATTGGAGAAAAAAACTTAGCTAAGAAGTTATCTATAGAAGCAGAGGAATTAACAGAATATCTTTTGAATTTTCCACCTATTCCTAAAAGCGAAATAGAGATAAAAATAGTAGAAATTTTAACTGAAAAAGCCTTGATTATGTCAATTCATCGACATGCTGGGGGATATACACATCTCTTTGGTGAAACTAAAAAAACTTTAGCCGAAGGGAAAGATCTTACTAGTGTTAAGTGGATAATAGGAACTGGAGGGGCGTTAACTCGCATCCCAAAAAGGGTAGAGATCCTAGAAAAAATAGCAGTGAGTAATAAAGGAGATAAACTTCTACCTACTCCAGAGGCAAAAATATTGATAGATAATGATTATATTATGGCTTCTTTAGGAGTCCTTTCAAAATATAATAAAGAGTCAGCAGTTAAATTGTTGAAAAAAAGTTTAAAAATAGAGGAGGTGAAAGCTTTATGACTGAATACCCAAGAGTGGTAGTAGATCTAAATAAGATAAGAGAAAATGTAAAATTTTTGACAAAAAAATGCAAAGAATCCCAGATAGATGTAGTGGGAGTAACCAAAGTTTTTTCAGGAAGTATAGAGATAGCTAAAACCTTAGTAGAGGGAGGAATAAAATATTTAGGAGATTCTAGAGTGGAAAATTTAAAAAAATATGAAAACCTAGATGTTCCTAAAGTAATGATCCGTTTACCAATGAGATCCCAAATAAAAGAAGTAATAAAACATGTAGATATAAGTTTAAATAGTGAAATATCTACAATAGCTCTCTTAGATAAAGAGGCTGGTAAGCAATATAGGGTCCATAGAATCATTTTGATGCTTGAGTTAGGAGACCTTAGAGAAGGAGTTTTACCAGAAGATGTAGAAGATTATGTAGAACAAATAAATTCTATGAAAAATATTAAATTAGAAGGGATTGGTGTGAATTTGACATGCTATGGAGGGATAATTCCTAGTTTTGATAATTTAGGGCAATTAGAAAAGATTTCAAATTTAATAGAGGAAAAATATGATTTAAAGCTAAATATTATATCAGGAGGTAATTCTAGTAGTCTAGACCTTTTATGGAAAAATAATATGCCTCCTAAAATAAATAATTTAAGATTAGGAGAATCGCTTATTTTTGGTCGTGAAACAGCGTATGGAAAAGAACTGGAAGGCTGTTTTTATGACAGTGTAAAATTAGAGGTAGAAATAATAGAATTAAAAGAAAAACAGTCTTATCCAGTTGGGGAAATTGGATTCAATGCTTTTGGAGAAAAACCTGTGTTTATCGATAGGGGGAAGAGAACACGTGCAATTTTGGCTATTGGAAAGCAGGATGTAGACCAATCTAATCTGGAAGCAATGGATAAAAAAATAATAATATTAGGTGCTAGCAGTGATCACTTGGTATTGGATGTAACCGAATCAAAGAACAAATATCAAGTAGGAGATATCGTAAAATTTAAGTTGAATTATGGGTCTCTTTTACAGTTGACCACATCGCCTTATGTAAAGAAAGTGTTTGATTAGACTTGACAAAGTTAATTATTCATTATAGAATAACTCTCGGAAAAGAAAAATTTAGATAGAGGTCGCAATGTTAAATAGTAATCTTAGGCTAGTAATGACAAGCTTTGAACTTAAGATGAAAGGTAAATTTGCCGAAATATAAAGAAAAAAGTCAAAATTCTTTGTATTGGGATTATGGATAAAATCCATAAGACTGTCACCATATAAAATTGGTGATGTGCTATTAAATGATTTTGAGCATAGACCTTATTTAAGTTTTATTGTTGGAGTTATTGATAGTGTTATCGATAGCTCTTTTTTGTTACTTACAAGTAAAAAAAAACAGGAGGGAATTGATTATGGGGAGTAAGATGAAAAAGGAGACAACGTTTATTTATGCATTGGTAC
Organism: Psychrilyobacter sp.; assembly: GCF_049671765.1. Classification (NCBI taxonomy): domain Bacteria; kingdom Fusobacteriati; phylum Fusobacteriota; class Fusobacteriia; order Fusobacteriales; family Fusobacteriaceae; genus Psychrilyobacter; species Psychrilyobacter sp. Next base: position 15,036 of record NZ_JBATVM010000004.1, on the reverse strand, counting down.
CATTGCTATTTTTAATGGGGAGTTTATTTTATGCAATTCAAATTGCACATATTGATGTACATATACCTATTTTAGCATCAGCATTTTTTGCGGCTGGAGTTGCAATATTTGGTTTAAACTATACATGGAATGAGATAGAAGAGGGAATGATGGAGACTATTAAGATGTCTTTACAAGCAATTATAATTCTTATGATAATTGGAATGGTAGTAGGAACTTGGATTCAGTCTGGTGTAGTACCGACTATGATTTTTTATGGGTTAAAGATTTTATCACCAGGAATATTTTTACCTGCGACAGTTATGATATGTGCTATTGTAGCAATAGCAACTGGTTCATCATGGACAACAGCAGCAACAGTCGGAATTGCACTTATTGGTGTAGGAGAAGGTCTTGGGATACCTAGAAATATAGTTGCCGGTGCTATCATATCTGGAGCATATATGGGAGATAAATTATCACCATTATCAGATACAACAAATTTAGCCCCAGCAATGGCAGGAACAGATTTATTTACACATATTAAACATATGCTATATACAACAGTACCTAGTTTTGTTATAACTCTAATTATGTTCGCATTTCTTGGAAAAAAATATACAGGAGTAGCATTAAATACAGAATTAATTGATAGAATTTTAGGCACTCTAAGTGGTAACTTTAATCTTAATCCTATATTATTATTAGTGCCAGTTATAGTAATCGGTGCAGTAGTGATGAAGGTTCCAGCAATTCCTGGACTATTTTTCGGTTCTATTCTAGGTGGGATAGCATCAATTGTTTTCCAAGGGGCAACAGTAGGATCGGCATTTACAGCTTTGCATTATGGTTATGTAGGGGAATCTGGATTAGCAATGGTAGATGATCTATTAAATAGAGGGGGACTTGACTCTATGATGTGGACTATTTCATTAATTATTTGTGCTATGATTTTAGGTGGAATAATGGAAAAAACGCAGATGTTAGCAACTTTAGCATTGAAAATTTTATCTGTTGCTCATAACACTGGAAATTTAATATTAGTAACGATAATAACTCCAATTTTTGTAAATTCAGTAGCTGGAGATCAATATCTTTCGATAGTTATTACAGGAAGAATGTTTAAAGAAGCATATGCAGAAAGAGGATTACATCCTAAAAATCTTTCAAGATCGTTAGAGGATGCAGGAACGTTAACTTCTCCATTAATTCCTTGGAATACATGTGGTGCTTATATGATTGCTACCTTAGGGTTAGCACCATGGACTTATGTTCCATATTGTTTCTTAAACTTAATTAATCCAGTTATAGCTATAATCTATGGATATACAGGATTTTCAATTGAAAAACTAGAAAAAGTAGAAAAGGTAGAAGCAGAAGTATAAAAAATAAGAATTCCTCCTAATTTTAGGAGGAATTCTTTTACTTTATTACAATTTCTTTTACTCTTCCAACTTGTCCATCTGTAAGCCTTACTTTTATCCCATGGGGATGAAACTTACTGTTAGTCAGAAGATCCTGTACTGTTCCATAAGTTAATTTACCACTTCTTTGATCATTTTTTAAAACAATTGCTACTTCTAAACCAGATTTTACATCACTTCTATTTCTTCCATCCATTATAATAACTCCTTCTATCTATTATGATTATGTTTCAAAGAATTTTACCATGAAAATTACTACTTTTAAAGTTCATTGTTATTTTATATCTTTAATAAGTTCAAATCCAGTTATATTTGTTATTCCTAAACCAGGTTTATTAGATAAAATTATTTTAGATCCATTCATAATTATCCCACCATCTAATGGATTTTCACTACAGAGAGCTGGACCATCTAAATCTATTCGAGTTATAATAGAACTCTTTGCTGCTGCCAGATGAGCTGCTGCTGTAACGCTTATTCCTGCTTCTAACATACAACCAATCATACATGGTATATCATAGATCTCACAGATATTAATTATTTTTAAAGCGTTTGATATTCCTCCTGTTTTCATTAATTTAATATTGACAATATCAGCAGCTTTTCTAGTGATAACTTCTATTGCGTCTTTAGGCGAAAAGATCGATTCATCCGCTAAAATTGGAGATAAGACCTCAGATGTTATTTTTATCATTCCATCTATATCACTAGCTTTTACAGGTTGTTCTACAAAATCTAAAACAATTCCATATTCTTCGATCTTCTTAATGGCATAAAGTGATTCCTTTACACTCCATCCTTGATTGGCATCTAATCTCAATTTTATATTAGGTCCTACTGCATCATAGATAGATTTAATTCTAAAAATATCTTCTGTAATATTTTTACCTACTTTGATTTTTAACTGATCAAAGCCTACTTCTATAGCTTTCAAGCTGTCAGCTACCATCTTTTCGACACTGTCTACACTGATAGTTAGATCGGTTTTTAATTGACTAGGGCCACCTCCTAAGACTTTGTATAGGGGCCTGTTCATAGACTGAGCAAACAAATCATAAAGAGCTATTTCTACAGCTGCTTTTGCGCTGGTATTTTTTATTATTGTCCTATGAACAATATTTATTAGAGTATTAAAATCTTCAATATTTTTACCTATTAACTGTTTTCCGATAAGGGTTATAGCTCCAATTATAGAGTCATGGGTATCGCCTGTAATAACAGCAGTTGGAGGAGCTTCTCCAAATCCACTATGTCCAGTATTAGTTTTTATAATTATAACTATATCTTCTACACTTTCCACCGTTCGAAGTGCAGTTTTAAATGGTGTTATTAGTGGGACATTAATTTTTCCAATTTCTATCTTTTCTATAATCATAAGATTCTCCTCCTTTTTACATTGTACTTAGTAGAAGTTTACCATGAAATTAGGTTTTTTTACCTTTTAATTTTCAAACAATAAGGGGATTAGTTAGGAATTAAAAAAGGAGTTAAAGCGTAAAATTATTAACAATATCCTCAAATATCAAAAGATCAATATTAAACTTTTATAAAGTTTAACATTGATCTTTTGAGTTTATAGAAAACTTATAACTGACTTATTTAACGTTTTTATTTTTATTGAGATGGTTGAAGACTGTGTCTGCAATGAAAAGAAGTACTGTTACTCCTAGTATTGCAAATAATATTAAACTAATTGGCCCTTCACTTGCTAAATTCATTTTTGTTTGTATGATTAGGTTCATATGATAAACTAACCATACTTCCTCCTTTTTTTATTTTTATTAAATTAAACTTTATTTTTATAAAGTTTTAATTCGTTTAAACTTAAATTCGAACTAATTTTATACGTTTTTTTGATGATTGTCAAGAAAAATAGTTTTAAATTAAAAAAAATAATATAGCGTTTAATTAGACTTAAATTTTAAATGATTTTAAGTTTGGTGAATGAATATTTATATTACACAACTCAAGAAAGTACTTGCTATAAAGAAAAATTTAGATGACTATAATTTTTGGAAGTGAATAAAAATAAACTTGGATTATTCTATAAATAGAATTTTCTTATTTTTATAGGAAAATATAAAAATATTCGAATATACTTAGAGAATACAGAAAAAATTAACTAGAGGTGATTTTATGGTTTCCAAGGTGCTTAGTTCAAGTTATATAGGTATAGAATCATATATATTAGAGGTAGAAGCCGATATTATGGCAGGATTACCCAGCTTTAATATAGTGGGGTTAGCAGATGTGGCTATCTCTGAAAGTAAGGAAAGGGTCAGAGCCGCTGTAAAAAATAGTGGATATGAAATACCTGCGAGAAGAATAGTGATAAATCTATCTCCTGCAGGAATAAGAAAGGAAGGTGCTTCCTTTGACCTATCTATAGCTATAGGAATATTAGCTAGTTTAGGAGAGGTGGAAAATCAAAAGTTAGAAAAATATATAGTATTAGGAGAACTATCTTTAAATGGTAATATTAGAAAAATAGATGGAGCTATAAATTCAGTTATTTGTGCTAAAGAAAATAGTGTTTCGGGAATAATTTTACCAAGAGAAAACTATTTAGAAGCTAGTGTAATAAAGGGAGTGGAGATAATACCTGTGGATAATTTGGTTCAGGTAGTTGAATTTTTAAATGGTAAGATAGAGATAGAATCCCCAGAAGTGGAGACAAATAAAAAAGAAGATACTTATTCAATAGATTTTAAGGAGGTAAAAGGGCAAATTCAAGCTAAAAGATGTATAGAGATAGCAGCAGCAGGAGGGCATAATTTTTATATGATAGGAACTCCTGGAGCAGGGAAATCTATGTTGGCAAAACGATTGCCTACTATATTACCCCTCATGAATGAGGATGAAATAATCGAATCAACTAAGATATATAGTAGTACAGGACTGCTGACAAAAGACATGCCTATAATAAATAAGAGACCATTTAGAAGTCCTCATCATAGTAGCTCTATGGTTTCTATTGTAGGAGGAGGGAGGGTTCCAAAAGCTGGTGAGATAAGTTTGGCTCATAATGGTGTTTTATTTTTAGACGAAGTAACGGAATTTCCAAGATTGGTTTTAGAAACATTGCGACAACCTCTAGAGGATAAAAAAGTATCCATAACAAGAGCAGAATATAGGGTAGAGATGCCAGCAGATATGATTCTTATAATGGCTTCAAATCCATGTCCGTGTGGGAACTTGTTTGAAAATAAATGTAGTTGTAGTCTATCTCAAATAAATAGATATCAACATAAAATTTCAGGACCTCTATTAGACAGGATAGATCTATATTTGGAAATCAAGAAATTGTCTCGTGAGGAATTAGCTTCTTATGAGGAGGGAGAGAGTTCGTTAGAGATAAGAAAAAGGGTTGAAAAAGCAAGGAAAATACAGTGGGAAAGGTTTGGGAATTCAAAAATTAATGGGAATATGACTCCTAAGGAGATAAAAATATACTGTAAATTAGACAATAAAAGTAAAAAAATACTGATTGATTCCATAGATGTATTTGGTCTTTCTGGTAGGAGTTATGATAAAGTTCTTAAGGTTGGAAGAACAATAGCTGACTTAGAAGGGTCTAAAAATATAGAATTACCTCATATTATGGAAGCTCTTAGTTATAGAAAAAAATAGATTACATTTAGGCTTTCTTAACTGAAAGCTTTTTTCTGATTTAGCAATCTTAAAACTTAAAATTCTAAAAAAAGGAGAGCTACTTCGAAAAAAACTCCCCATATTATTATAGAATATTTTTGTTATTATTTTGCTTTTAATCGTTTTTATTTAGCCATTTATTAAGTGCTTTTATATATTTATCATTTTCTTCTACAAATGGCATATGACGACTGTATTCAAATAACTCCCATTCTGAGTTAGGAATTTTATCATACATTGTTTTTGCAATAAGTGGAGAACAAAGATCTAATAAACCGCTGATAATTAGACACGGTTCCTTTATATTTTCGATTTCTTTTGTAAAATTAAAGTTTTTTAAAGTTCCAGAGGGACAAAATTCATTTTGTCCCCATGCAGTTATATAAGATTCTGTTCCAGAAACTTTTGTACGTCTCAAACATTCTGGAGAATCTGATGTGATTTCCCCTGCACAATGTCGAATCATAAATTCTGCTTCTGCTTTTTGATACTCTTCAGATGAATAATCCCTAGTTTTTTCAGCTTGAGAAATAGCTTTTTGCATCTCTCTTGGGAGATATGCAACTCTCCTACGCTGTTCTTTTTCCCATATAGAAGCAGATGGTAAAGTGCTAGATAATATATAACTTTTTATTCCATTAGGTTTGTAATCACAAGCGTATTGAATGGCTTGCATTCCACCCCAAGATTGACCTAATAAATGAATTTCATCTAAATCTAAGTGTTCACGTAACAAAACTAATTCATCGATCCATGTTTGTGAATTCCATAGATCAGGGCGAGAAGGTGTAGCAGAGAGTCCACATCCTAATTGATCATACATGATAACAGCACGGCCATCTTTTGCTACTTTATCAAGAACTTCAAAATAGTTGTGAGTTGATCCAGGTCCACCATGTAATAAAACTAAAGGTTTTTTATCCCCTATACATTCTCCTACTATGCGATAATAAGTTTTGTATTCTAAATATGGCATATAACCTTCGGTAATTTTCATAAATAGTACCTCCATAGTTAATTATTAAATGTTTTTATATTTTGTTTTCAAAAGGAATAGCTCTATATCAAAATTAAACTCATAGTTTATAAAACTATGAGTTTTTGATTAGTTTATTATATTTATAATACTATTATTTCTAAATGTCAATCAGTTTATTAAAAAAATAAATAATTTTTTTTAAAATAGTTGTTTTATTTAAAGTGTATATGTTAATATATAGTTCAATAAAAAGATTAAACAAATGAAAAATTAATTTTTAATATGAAATTCAATATATTTGAAAAAATAAAATATTTAAAAATAAATAAATAAAAAAAAATTGTAAAAAATATATTATGAATTGTCATTTTAAAATTATTTGTTGTATTTTAATGTTAAATATTTTATTAAAATAAAGGTTATTTTAATAATTATATAATATATAGTTATAGTGTTTAAAATCATTTTTATTTTCTTTTTAGAGAGAGACTTGATTTTTTATAAATACAAAAGCAATATCAATTTTTTAAATCGGGGGGAATGATAAAAATGGAAAAAGCAGTAAAAAAACCGTTTGGATTTTATGTATGCTCACTTGCATTCACACTAGAAAGGTTTGCATTTTATTCGGCTAAATGGTTAATTGCAGTGTTCTTAGTTGCTAAGATAGCAGATGGGGGATTAGGAATTGGACCAGGAGATGCAGCAAAAATAACAGCAAATTTAGTAGCATTTACTTACTTAGCACCAATAATCGGTGGATATCTTTCAGACAGAGTATTTGGAGCTAGGTATCTTGTACCAATTGGGATGCTATTCATGGGGGCAGGTTATTTAGTCGGATGGCAAGCTAATAGTATAGGGATGGTTAACTTAATGATTATCTTAGTATCTTTAGGTACAGGATTGTTTAAGTGTCAAACAAATGCTATAACAGGGAGACTCTTCAAAGATCCTGGGGAATTAGACGGAGCATTTTCTACTCAATATTCATTCGTTAATGTTGGTGCTTTTTTAGGAACAACTATTATCGGTTTACTTGTTGGATTTAAAGGGTATTCTTTCTGTTTTTTAGTTATTGCAATAGTAATGTTTATTAATGCAATCTTCTTTGTATATGGGTGGAGATTTCTAGGGGAAACAGGTAAAAAACCATTTAAAATTACTGAAAATAAAGAAGAGAAAAAAGCAGTGGAAAAAGAAGAAAAAGTTCCTTTAACTCTAATTGAAAAGAAAAGAATTGGTGCTATTGTATTGGTATCGATCTTCTCAATTATTTTCTGGGTACTATGGTACTTAGCATATATGCCTGTTTATTACTATTGGGGTGGAGACAATGGGGCTGCAAACTGGATGATTGGAAACTTTACAATTCCTACAGCTTGGTTTGATTCATTAAATGCATTCATGTGTATTGCACTAGGACCAATTTTAGGTAAATTATGGTCTACATTAGCTAAGAGACCTAAAGGAGATTTAAGTATGTTTAAGAAAACTGCCTTAGGTATGATGCTTATGGGGTTATCATATGTGATATTTGCAGTAGCTGATATTTCAAGAGGAAATAATCTTGCTCCTATCGCTTGGATAATCGCAATGGGTGTTGTATTATCTACTGGTGAAATGGTATTTTCTCCACTTGGAAACTCATTTATAGCAAAATTTTCTCCACCAAGATTATTAACTGGAATGATGAGTATTTGGGTATTAGCAGTATTCTTTGCAGGTAAATCATATGGGTACTTATATGCATATACTTTAAAATTTGATTTTGCAAAGGCATATTTTGTTATTGCTGCAATTGCAATCGTTGCAGGGATTATCCTTTGGGGACTAGATAAAAAGTTGAACAGTCTAGTTGTAGAGGAAGTAGAGGCAGAAGAAGTAGTGGTTTAATTGAGTTATTAGAATAAATTTTTTTAAATTAAAAACTATAAACATAGATGCAAAAAAAATCTATGTTTATAGTTTTTTTGTTATTTAAGAAATTATATTTGCAAGGGCATATAAAACTATGATTAGTTTACTATATAAATATGAAATTTAAAAATGTAACTTTTATAGATTACCTTGTAATTACTTGTTATAAGTGATAAAATTAATGGTAAAAAAGCAGTATTAAACTGCATTCACTTGGGAATAGTTTAAATTATGCAACTTAATTTATTACATAATTTTATAAATTTCTAAGCAATAAAATTTTTTAGGAGGCAAAAGAAAGATGATTGGAATAGGAATCGTTGGATTACCAAATGTAGGTAAATCAACATTATTTAATGCAATAACAAAGGCAGGAGCCGCAGAAGCAGCAAATTACCCTTTTTGTACCATAGAACCAAATGTAGGAATGGTAACAGTACCGGATAGTAGATTAGATGAATTATCTAAAATAATAAACCCTCAGAGAGTGCAAAATGCTACGGTAGAATTTACAGATATCGCAGGCTTAGTAAAAGGTGCTGCTAGTGGAGAAGGATTAGGAAATAAATTCTTAACAAACATCAAAAATACACAGGCAATATGTCAAGTTGTAAGATGTTTTGAAGATGAAAATGTAATCCATGTAGATGGATCTGTAGATCCAATAAGAGATATTGAAGTAATAAATGCAGAACTTATCTTAGCAGACTTAGAATCTGTAGAGAGAGGTATTGAAAAACAAAGTAAGTTACTAAGAGCAAAGAATAAAGAAGCTATGGCACTGGTACCTGTTTTAGAAAAATGTAAAACTCATTTAGAAAATTCTAAATTATTAAATACTCTAAAATTAACTTTAGAAGAATTAGAAACTATAAAAGGATATCAATTATTAACTGTAAAGCCTATGATGTTTGCTGCTAATGTATCTGATAGTGACCTTGCTACAGGAAACAAATATGTAGAACAGGTAATTGAACATGTAAAAGATCTTAATGCAGAGGTTGTAATTGTATCAGCTCAAGTTGAATCTGAATTACAAGAGATGGAAGAGGAAGATAGAGAGATGTTTTTAGAGGAATTAGGAGTAACTGAACCAGGATTAAATAGGCTTATTCGTGGTGGATATAAATTACTCGGACTTCAAACTTACTTTACAGCAGGTGTAAAAGAAGTTAGAGCATGGACTATAAAAGTAGGAGATACTGCTCCTAAAGCTGCTGGAGAGATCCATACTGATTTTGAAAAAGGATTTATTAGAGCCAAAGTAGTAGCATATGATGAATTTATTAAAAATAATGGTTGGAAGGGTTCTCAAGAAGCTGGATCACTTAGACTTGAAGGGAAAGAATACATTGTAAAAGATGGGGATCTAATGGAATTCTTATTTAATGTATAAAGAGTAATAATGAGATTGTATTTAATTAAATATAATTTTAAGTTTATAGTTTATTAGAATAATAAAAAGAAATGAACCTTAGGGTTCATTTCTTTTTATATACGAAAGATATAAAATTCACAAAGGATTGTGGAATTGATTGTAATTTAATAAAAAATATGTTAATGTTGTTACAAGTGTTCAAAATATAACTATATTGTAGACGACTTCTTTATTTATGTGTATAATATAAACAAATTAAATTTATTAATGTAATGTAGGAGATAAAAGATGAATATAAAAGAATTTAAACTTGGAATGATGCCAACAAATGCTTTTTTAGTTTGGAAGGATAAAGAAGCTATTTTATTTGATTGTGGTGGAGCGAACTTATCAGAATTAGAAAATTTTATAGAGGAAAATAAGATTCTTTTAAAGAAAGTTATTTTTACCCATGGTCACTATGATCATATAGCGGGATTAATAAAATTGAAAGAAATTTATCCTAATGTAGAAGTATATATAGGAGAAGAAGAGAAAAATTTTTTTATAGATTCTGCATTGAGTCTCTCAGATTACCTAGCGAAAGTAGATTTTAAATACGAAGATAATTATAAAACATTAAAAAATGGTGAGACTATAGATGAATTTTTAGTAATAGATACCCCTGGACATACTCAAGGTGGAAAATGTTTTTTCCATAAGGAATCAGGAATATTAATTGCAGGGGATACCATGTTTAAAGGAAGTTATGGAAGGTATGACTTACCAACTAGTGATGGGAAGAGTTTATTTGCTAGCTTAAAAAAGTTGTGTGATACTCTGCCCGCTGATACAAAAGTATATAATGGTCATTCAGGAATGACTACTATTGGGGAAGAAAAGGATAATTTAACTAGGAATGGAATTATTTAAGGAGGGAAAGATGACTATAGAAAAAGCAACTTTATTGCTTAAAATGATGTCTAATCCAATAAGATTAGGAATCTTGAGGGAGTTATCACTTAGAGATGAAATTTGTGTAGGAAACTTGGAAGAACTCCTAAATGTCTCCCAGTCTAGTGCTTCTCAACACTTGGCACATCTCAGAAATTCTGGGATAGTATGTTCTAGAAAAAATGGGAAAAAAGTTTGTTATAAGGTTTCAGAGGAAAGTGTAAAAGATATTTTAAGAGCATTGAATATATAGTAGAAAAAATGACTTTCAATAGAAAGTTATTTTTTTTTGAAATTTTTTAAACTTTTTTGGAATATCCTTATATAGATATTCACTTCTCCCAATTAAGTTCAAGGATTACCTTGATCTTAAAAGTGAATGAAAGAGGAGATGTGCTTTAGACTTTTTATCATGATTGGGGAATAATATGTATGTAAGCAAGAAAACATTAATTAGGAATACTGGATTTAAAAAAATTATTGTTTTTTTAATTTTGGAGGCGAGAAAGGTGAAAAAATTATTATTATTAGGAGCTATATTAGTTGTTGGAACAACTGCATTTGGTTATGAACATGCTAACGTAGCAACTCAAGGTGGAAATTTTAATTATGGAACTGAATCAAATGCACTAAAGAGAGGTGAACATTTTTATTCTGATGATACTCAACTTAAACATAGTGGTGTCTTATTAAATGATAACGTGGTTAAAGTATCGAACCTTGGAAATATCACTAAGAATGATAAAGTAGATGGTAGAGAGGGAGTAAATATGTTTAGGCTTGAGAATGTCAATGGTAAGTATGCTGAGGCTGAGACTGAAATTATTGTAGACATAATGAGACCTGTAGAAATAGAATCTGAAGAAGATATGCTAGCCTTTAGTGCAATGCCAGGAGAACATTTAGAAATTGGTGACTTAACATTTGAATTAAATGGTACCGGACAAGTAACTGTTGATTTTCAATTTACCGGTGATTTATTTAAATCTGATGTTCTAGATAAGGGTTCACAAGCCAGAGTAAAAGGTTGTCTTGACTGTGGTTTCTCTGAAGTAGATGTTGACTTGACTAATGTTGGAGTTTTGTCGGCTAGTGGTTGTGTATGTTGTGGTGAATGCGATGAGCCAGCATTGTTACCGAAGGTAGAAGTTGATTTATATCTAAACTTTAAAGAGGATGCTATTGGTACAAAAGAAGGGCGTATAATTGCAACAGCTAGATATGAATAGATTGAATAAATAGAATAGATTGAATAAATAGAATAAATAGATTAAATAAGCAGGCACTTAGCCTGCTTGTTTATTTATAATTGGAAAATTTCTTGACTGTGTTAAACTTGTTAATTTTTTTATATTTAAAAAAAGGAAATAAAAGTGTACTGAGTATCTTATTAAAAGAGTAAATCATATTAATTATTAGGGGATGTATAAAATGAAAAAGTTAATTTTTCTGTTTTTCATAATGGTAAGTATAAGTTTTGCATTGGAGATATCTAACATAGATCCTCTTGATTTTGGAGTAGTAGTCGAAGGAGATAAAGGGGTTTTATTAACTAATGTAGGAGTTTATGTAGATGGAAAATCAGGGAAAAATGTAGAAATAGTTGTTCCTGAAATCTATGATTTAAGTGGAAATAAGATGATTATCAAAGTAAGAGAGAAAAAAATTAGATTAGATGAAAGCGGAAAGGGAAAATTTAGATTGGATGTAAAACTAGAATTAAATAATACAAAAGGGGGTAAGTCCTTAAAAGAAAATTTATATGTAAAGGTCTTATATGTGGATTAGGGGGAATACGATGAAAAAAAAATATATCGTTATATTTTTTTTATTCCTGTCTATTATTTCATTTGGGAAAGAATTTAAAGGAAGTTACGAAGAAGGATACATAGAAATAAATATAAATAAAAAAATTAAGTATTCCTTTTTTCCCGTATATATGGATTATTCCCAAGAAGAGCCTTATATAGGTATGATGAATTTTTTTGCTTTGATCATGGCGAAAGGTATGAAAATAGATAGAAAAAATAAAACAATATACGGTAAGATGGGATACATAGATTATAAATTTTATTATGGAGATACTGAATATATTGATGGAGAAGGGGATATATATATAAGAGGAACAGATTTGTCTCAGGTTTTTGAATTTAAAGAATATAATTGGAGTACAGAAACATATTCAATGAAGATTAAAACTAAGTTTAAAACTCCCTCAGAGATCTATTTGGAAGAAGAAAAAAAAATTAGAGAATTAGGAACTGATGGAAAGAAAGAGATAAAAGATGAAGATGTGTATTATCAAAAGAGAAAGTTTTTTACTCCTGGGGCAGTTCGTCTTAGATATATTAACAATGGGGTAGAAGACTTATGGGATGAAGGGATTAATGATAATAATAAAGGGAATGCTTCTGTTGGATATAACACTCAAATGTTATATGGAGATTTTACCACTACAGGATTTGTCTATCCAGATAGTAGTTTGGGATATACAGCTTTAAAATACAATGAAATTTTAGATAATAAGAGTATAATTGTTGGAGATGTGTATATGCAGACCTATGATTTTTTGGGCTCCAATACATTAACAGGGATAGCTGTTCAAGATTGGAATGGGACTGGAGATATAGAAGTGGGGCAGACATCTATTAGGGGATTTGCTTCGTATAACTCTACGGTAGAATTATATAGGAATGGTAGTTTATATAGATTTGCCAAAATAGGAAAAGATGGTTTCTATGAATTTGAAAATATCAATATTCAAGGGTACAGTGATATCTATACTATAAACATATATAATTTTGATGGTTCTATAGAGGTAAGACAGGTTTCTATGATGAGTGGTAATAAAATCCTAAAGAAAAATAAGATAGACTACAGTTTTTTAGTGGGGACTCATACAGATATGAATGGAGAAGAAGCAATTAATATAGAAGAAAAAGAAGTGGAAGGAAATATCAAAGTTTCTTATGGATTAACTAATAATTTAACTATAGGAACTGAATATATAAATAATCTCACAGAAGAAGGTGGTTATAATTATCCGCAAGAATTAATAGGATTAGACCTCTATTATACAACTGGGGCAGTAAAATATCCTACATATTTTCAATTTTCAGAAGTTTATGATCTAAAAGATTATTTAAGAACAGAAGATTTGAATACCCATATAGGAAAGATAAGACAGAGAATAGGCGGAAATATACTTTCCTTAGAAGGATATATGTATGGTGATTTTCTATCTAGATTAAAAGGCTATGAAAATAGGTATCTAGCTAATTGGAGTGCAGGAATAAATAAATATTGGGGATATAACTTAACTTATGACAATATAGATTATTTTGGATATTACACAAAGGAAACGGGGAGTGCGGAGATCTATAGAAATAAAGGTGGAATTTCCCATGAATTGGGAATTTCATCTCCATTTCTAGAAAAATATGGAGATCCCGAAATGTATTATCATTATTCAAATAATAATATCGAAATATTTAAGACTAACTTAAATTTTATTTTGAAAATAAATTCTGATTTAGAGGAGTTTGAGGATGATACAAATCTAAGAATAGCTCTCAAAACTAGAGAAAATAGAAGACAAAAGATTGGAATATATGCTAAATACAATTCTAAAAATGAATATGAAGTGGGATTAGAAGTTAGCTATAAAATATCTAATTGGCTAGAAATTATGGGTGATTCATCTTATGATGGTGATAAGAATAGTTATAGTGCTGGTATAGAAATAGAAAAAACTATTATTTTGGAAAAACCATTAACAAGTAATTCTAATCCATATTCAAGTAATTCTTGGATGGATGGGAAGGTGTTTATGGATAATAATAATAATGGTGAATATGATAGTGGAGAAGTTCTTTTAGAAGGAATAGAGGTAAATGTTGGAAGAAAAAAAGGAGTGACAGATAAAGATGGGGCATATTTTATAGATCATATATCTTCTTATGAAAAAAAAGAATTTAAAATTAATTTAGAAAGTTTAGATCCTATGTTACAAGCAGGAAATAATAAAAAATATATTAAATTATATCCAGCAACAGGGGGACATATAGATATACCTATTCAAATAATTTCAATGATAATGGGAAATGTAAAGTTTCCTCAAGATAATTTGGATGCAGTGAAAAAATTCCCTATAATATCCCAACTTTATGTTAAATTAAAAACTTTAGATGGTAAGTTAGTAAAAGAGCAGAGGTTAGAATCTGAAGGATTTTATATGTTAGAGGATATTCTTCCAGGTAATTATATCTTAGAGATGGATTATAGGGGAGATGGAAAAATAAATTTTGAAGAAAAATCTAAAAAATTAGAAATTAAAATGGATAAATATGGAAGTTATTATGAGGACTATGATTTCAAGATAATTTCTTATGAAAAGGAGTAGATAATATTATGATGAAGAAAATTATGTGTTTGTATTTGTTGATATTTTCAATAGTCTATGGTAGCTTTCAATTGGCGCCTCAGGTTCAGAAAATAAATTTCAATAGGCCAGTAACTAAAGAGATACATTTAAATAATCCAACTGATAAATTAGTAAAAATAAAAATATATTCACAGCGGCCAAAAGATCAAAAGACAAAATCACTCTATATGGGGGATTGGATAATTGCTTATCCTAAAATTATAATCCTGAAGCCTAAAGGTAAAAAAATAGTAAGGATGGCTGCTAGACTTCCCAAGGGTTTGGGAAATGGCGAATATAGAAGTGAGTTAGTATTTGAAGAACAACCTATTCAGAGTTATAATAATGA
>NZ_JBATVM010000003.1:0-2611 GCF_049671765.1 Psychrilyobacter sp. | reverse complement strand
AAAAGTACAATCATAAATACCTTCTCTGTTGAATTGAAATCCTTTCTTTCCAGTACACTCCTAATATGAATAATTGGATCAGATTTATTTTTTATAAGCATAAATTTCACCTCCAATCTATATAATTAATCATACGGGTAATTCATGAATTATCCTAAGACCTTTTTGGAACACCGAGATTCAACGAGGCAAGATGAGAGATTCACAGAGTTTTCTTCGTGTACTCTCTTCTTTCCCCTCAGTGTATCTCCGTGTCCAAGGTTTTTCTCTTATCTTTTCATTTTCAATTGTACATTATCAATTATCCATTGTTTTTTACTCCTCACACTTTCCCTCTATATCCACTATTATCTTCAAATAAAGTAGATACAGGGTAAGGACAAAATAGATGAATTCATATTTATTCTCAAAAACTTCATCCTTTAAACTTTGGAATATCAATTTTTCTAGATGAAAGAACTCCTCCTCTACAATTTTATTTTTAGGGATAAATCTCTGTCTGGCTTTCATAAAAGTTTCCCAGTATTTTTGACTAAATAAAACTTCTAAATTTTCATCTATAGCCGATTGAAAAGCCGGTGTATAGTCTTCCACTATCTCACAGAAAACACCCTTTGTAGGAATATTCATCCCACATAACTTTTGTCTTTTTATCAGGTTAAAGTAGTGAAATATTTCGTGATTTCTTACCCTCTCTTCTTTAGTTTTATTTTTTCTAGAACTTAGAAGAAATGGTAGAATAAATTCTGCTATTCTTGTTATCTCCCAAGTCCCCACCCTACTCACCGGTATCTGTGTAGTTATCGATGTAATATTGGTATGCTTCTACTTCTATCATTCTAGTTTCCAAATTTTCGATGGTAGTTTCTGCTCTGTCTATTTCTTTTTGTACTGTGTCTTTCCATTCTGCATAATCAGTGTAGTTAGAATAATCTGGCATAGGTTCTCCTGCTGTTTCTTTTCCATTTAGAAGTTCTAGAGTAGCTTTGTCATCAGCTATTTCTTTTAAGTATGCATCCTTTTTCTCATAAGTTTTTAGTACTCTGACAATAATTTCCAACAACAATCGTTTCTTTTCAGTTGTACTTTTCATGACTTTACCTCCTTGGAATTTTAAAAAAACAATAAGCCGTACCATATATTATAATTAACTATAATAGTTATATAGTTTTAAAAAAATGAGAATATCCGATCTTTTTATCAGATGAACTCTTCCGATTCTTTTACTTTTTAACTGGCTCTTATAGATATACCTTCTAACTGTAGTTTGATCTACTCCTAATATATTAGAGAGATCGACTACAGTAAAAACTTTTTTCCTGTTTTCATAATTTTTGACTCTACATAATTCATAGGACTCATCCTCCTTTTTTCTTTTTGTCGCAGATTATTATAGATTATTAAAATCTCTCAACGCAGAGGCTCAGAGATCAGAGAGTTCCACAGAGGTTTCTCCATGTACTCTAGTTTTTTCTCTGTGTATCTCAGTATCCAAGTTATTTTTCTTTTTTAATTGTCAATTGTTTCTTCGTGTATGCCATTTACATCCTTATTTCGTTTCCTTACTTCTTTAGTAAAGTATTCAACGAAAATATTGAAATGTCAAGTCCCGTGCACGTTGACGTGCAGAGGAGGTCCAAAAAAAAAGGAAAACTTTAAACTATTTAGAATATTTATATAAACTACAAAGTAAAATTAGAATTGATTTTATATAACTCTTAATTTTATTGGGCTCGAACAATTTTTGCTTCTTTTAATTGTCTTAAAAAATAAATTTTTAAAAAAAATTAAAATATTCAGATTTTTTTGTAAAAAAAAAGAGATATCATCTCTTTTAGAATTAAAACTATTTCTTTTTTCTCTTAAAAAAATCCAACACAGAGGTTTTTTGTTTTTTGATTTTTTAAAATGAAATTTATAGCTGTTGCACTAAGACCCTCTCTCCCGTGGCGACGAATATTAAAAATTTCCTATCACTTTTTTCACTTAAATTTTAATTAATCAACTACAAATAAAAAGCAAAAATACATCTATAAATTAAACATTATGAATGGACTATAACTCATTTTTTAGTTATTCATATTTAAAAATTTTGTATTTTTTTATAAAAGTAAGAATATAAACCCCAAAAATAAAAGTTACAAAAAACCCTTTTTTTATAGCCTAAAAAAAAATTATATCTCCTTTTCCAAACATTTAACTTTTTTAAAAATAAATTTAACATTAAAAATCCCCTCTGTTTCAAATGTTTTTATTTATTTATTTTAGTATTTTTAACTTTATTTTAGTTTTTTATTCTCCATAAGGTATTAAAGTAGTTGGAAATGTTGTATAATTTAAGTCGAACTATCCTATTTTTAAGGAGTAAATATATGTATTATTTTGATAATGCTTCTACAACTTTTCCAAAGGTAGAGGCTGTATACGATAAAACAATGGAAATCTATAAAAATTTAGGTGTAAACTTCACTAGAAATAGATCTAATAAAAGTGAAGAAGCCAATAATATAAAAAAAATATTAATTAAAAACCTAAAAAAAATATTCTCTTCTAATGGAGATATAATTTTAAATTCCTCTGCTACATTTTCTCTCAACGAAATCCTAAGAGG
>NZ_JBATVM010000002.1:0-18479 GCF_049671765.1 Psychrilyobacter sp. | reverse complement strand
GAAGCTGTATTCGCAACTGCAGGTAAAGAAACATGGGTAACAGGATTACATTATTCAAATGTAGCTTTAGCACAAGAATTTGGAAGTGTATTTGATGCTTATAATGCTAAAAATGTTGAGTTTACATATTCAGATGGAATGAAAAAATTATTTGATCTACAAATAGACTATGGTAGAACGCCTATAAATGCAACTGATTATTCTACTCAAGTAGAAAGATTATTTTCTATGAAAAAAGTAGCTATGACACAACAAGGAAACTGGGCATTTGGATCAGTTAAAGGAATAGATGAAGAATTAGCCAAAGACATAGGATTCTTACCAATGCCAATTGTAGGAGCTAAAGAAAATGTATTACCAGTTGGAATTCCAATGTATTGGACTGTAAATAAAGATTTAAGTGAAGCTCAGATAAAAGCAGCTAAAGATTTCTTAAATTGGATGTATACATCTGAGACTGGAAAAGATTATGTGATTAATAAATTTAACTTTATACCACCATATAAAGGTTTTGATGGAGACAACTTACAACCAAAAGATCCATTAGCTAAGGATATAATGGCATTTTCAGAAGCAGGAAACACTATTCCTTGGGTATTTATGGGGTATCCTACAGGTTGGGGAATGGAAACATTAGGAGTAGAGTTACAAAAATACATAGATGGTCAAATTACTTGGGATGAAGTTACAGAAACTGCAAAAACTTCATGGAGAGAGAGCAGAAAATAAAAATTAGATAAATAAATAAAAAAAGGGGTCGAACCCCTTTTTTTCTAAAAAAGGAATGATGAGAATGAATTATAATAAAAAAACATTTTGCTTATTTGCAGGACCTATAATAATTGCATTTGTAATGGTACTAGTAATACCATTACTTATAGGGATGTACTATTCATTTACAGAATGGAATGGAAGAATGGATCAGGTTCCAAATTTTATAGGTTTAAGTAATTATATTGCTATAATCAAAGATGAGGGATTTAGAAATGCTTTTATTTTTACAGCTAAATTTACAGTAGTATCTGTAATTGTTATTAATGCAATAGGATTTAGTTTAGCACTTTTGGTAACAAAAAAATTAAAGATTTCTAACTTTATGAGAACTATATTTTTCATGCCTAACTTGATAGGAGGATTAATATTAGGTTTTATATGGCAGTTTATATTTATGGGTGTATTCCAAACTATTGGTGAAATAACAGGTTGGACATTTTTTCAGGGCTGGTTGGCAGACGCTAATACTGGTTTTTGGGGATTAGTAATAATAATGGTTTGGCAGATGTCAGGATATTTGATGGTAATTTATATTGCAGCACTGCAAAATATTCCAAAATCATTGTTAGAAGCAGCAGATATAGATGGTGCCAATGGTTGGGCAAAAACTAGGCATATAATATTTCCTATGGTAGCTCCGGCATTTACTATAAGTATGTTTTTAACTTTGGCGAATTCATTTAAATTATTCGATCAAAATTTATCTCTTACAAATGGAGGTCCAGGAGGATCTACAGAGATGTTGGCTTTAAATATCTATAAAACAGCATATACTTTTACTAACTATGGTGCTGCTCAGGCAAAAGCAGTTGTATTTTTCTTGCTAGTAGCTTCTATTACTATGGTGCAGGTATATATTAATAAGAAAAAAGAGGTGGAGATGTAATGAGAAGTAAACAAAATTCAAGAATATTACTGTATATCATAGGAATTTTTACATCTTTCTTATTTATATCACCATTTTATATATTAATCGTAAATGCTTTTAAAACTAAGAGGGAACTTTTTGGAAGTACTTTGACCTTGCCAAAAGAATGGATGTTAGATAATTTTAAAGTAGCTTTACATAAACTTTCATTTTTATGGGTTGGGAAAAGTTTTAGTATAGAAGGTGTCTTTGGGTCAGCATTATTTAATTCGATGTTTATAACAATTACTAGCACAATTTTAATTATTATATTTTCTTCTATGGCCGCCTGGATCTTAGTAAGGACAAAGTCAAAAATGAGTACCATTATATTTTATATGTTCATTGCAGCTATGTTGGTACCATTTCAAGCTGTAATGCTTCCTTTGGTAGCTTTTATGGGAAGATTAGGTTTACAAAATAGATTTGGAATAATATTTATGTATCTAGGATTTGGATCAAGTTTTTCTATATTTCTCTATCATGGATTTATAAAGAGTATTCCTGTATCATTAGAAGAAGCAGCAAGGATCGATGGCTGCGGTCCTTGGAAAGTGTTTTGGAAGATTATTTTTCCTACATTAAAGCCAATCCATGTGACAGTATCTATTCTAAATACAATTTGGATTTGGAATGATTTCTTATTACCTCAGCTTATGATAAATAAAAAAGGGACTCAAACTATTCCATTAAAAATGTATCTTTTCTTTGGAGGATATTCAAAACAATGGCATCTTGCCATGGCAGGATTATTAATAGCTGTAATACCAATAATAATATTTTATTTCTTTGCACAAAAACATATTATAGAGGGAGTAACGGCAGGATCTGAAAAATAAAAAAAGCTTCATTTTTCTCAAAAGAGAAATGAAGCTTTTTTTTTGAAAGAAAGAGGTTAAGTATGATTTAAAAAATATTCTTTCTAAAGTAATTGAAACTAAAAAAATTAGGAAAGGTGTACTGAAAACAAATTTTTTGTGTTTTAAAATAGGAAAAAATTAATATTTAAAATTGAAAAAAACTAAAAAAAAAGGTATACTTTCATCTAGGGAAAAAGAGAGGTGGTTAAAATTGGAAAAGAAAGAGATAATTATAGATGTTTTGACAGTAGCAAATGCTATTTCAATGGCGGGAAAAGAATTGTTAAATGACGTATTAGAAAAACACAATATAAGTTATAAAGAATATTATTTGTTGCGTCATTTGGAAAAAAGTCCAGGAGAAACACAGTATAACCTTTTAAAATATACAACGCTAACTAAATCTAGAGCTAATCAGATAGTGAGTAAGTTAGAAAAAATGGGCTATTTGGAGAAGAAAATAGAGATGGTAGGATCACTCTTAAAAAAACCATTATATTTAACAGAGTCAGGTAAAAAAATAGTGATAGATGGAGTTGAAGAGATCTATGCAAATACCATAAAAGATCTTAGTGAAGAAGAAAAATTAGAATATAAAACATATAGAAGTAAGATGATTGAAATACTTGTGAATATGAGACTTACTTTAGGAACGATGAAACCAGAATATTTGAAAGAATAATAATTTAAAAAGTATGAAATCAAAAAAGTACTCTCTGTCTAAGAGAGTGCTTTTTTGATACACGAACAATAAAAATAGTATTAAGTTACCCTTATTAGTTAAGTATTCATTAGTTAAACGGTTTAATAAAACAACCATTGTAGAAGTTTGATATATAGAGTAAACTTCTAACAAGTTAATTAGATTAATTTTTTTTAATAATGATGTTATTAAAATTAAATCAAATTAATGTTTGAGGGAAATTAAAATATTTATTTTTAGGAGGAAACAAATGAACAAGAGAAGAATAGCTTTATTAGCTGGATTAATGACGGTTGGAATGGTATCATTTGCAATGACTGATAATTCAGAAATGTTAACACAAGAGCAAAAGCCATTGAGTATTTTTAATATCAATGACAGAGTAAGATTTGATGAAAACAGATTAGAAATGAATGGAAACTTCCATTTAAATGAAAATAACAGATTAGAAGTAAGGGTTAGAAGTTATTCTGATGTTTCAGATACATTTGGATCAGATACAGGAGCTGGGACTGGAAAAGCTGAAACTAATGATAGTACAGAAATGAGAATGAGATTATATACTCAAACTTCTACAGAAAATTTAGAAGTTAGAACTGAGTTAAAGACAAACACATATGAAGGTAGTGGAAACAAGCAATATTTAAGAGTGCAACCAACTTACTATTTATATAATTCAAATGATTCATTTGCATTATTAAGAGCTGGATTTGGATATACTCATGGAACTGATGGAAGTGACGCTTATTCATTCACATCATCATCAGAAAATGTATATACTATAAACAACTATTTCTCAGTAGAAGGAAACGTTTATTATGATTATACATTTGCTTCAAGTAGCAATAAAAATCATAATGTAGATGTAGAGGCATATGCATATGCTAACTATCCATTATATGAAGGAAACGATATGAAAGTAGTGGCATTGTTAGAGGGTGGAATGGATCCATATTCATTCGGAGCTAGACATTTTGATGATTTAACTGATGTAAGCGGAAGTAAAACAGAAAATGGTCATGAAACATATGTATTCTATGCGGAACCATCAGTAAAAGCAACTAAAATGTTAAATGAAAATAACTCAGTTTATTTACAAGCTGGTTACTATATTGAAACTACAAGTAATAATGATAAAACTGGTTCAACTTGGACAGGTTCTTCAGACAAGTATAATGATACTGGATTTGTAAGAGTTGGATTTACATCTGCATTTTAAATTTTATAAAACTTATATAACAAAGCACCCCTATAAAGGGGTGCTTTGTTATATATAAGTAATAATTATAATATATAAATTACTATTCAACTGACTTTAATAAAATAAAATGTTTGTAAATAAGGATAATTGTAAAAAAACAGAAGACTTTCCTTGACAATAGTTGGATTATGTATTAATATTATATGGAAACGATTCCAAGATGTAGAAAATAGTTACTAAAGACAATATTTTTAGAACTTAAATCATTAATTATACAGATGAGATTATAACTATTACAATTGTTTAATGGAAAGTTTTAACTTTAATTATAAAATTGAAATAATTAATTTGACATAGGCAATGGGAGGAATAAATATGTTTAAAAGAAGTAGTGGAATATTACTACATATTTCATCTTTAAGCGGAGATGGAGGGATAGGAACTTTAGGGAAAGAAGCTTATGAATTTGTTGATTTTTTAAAAAAATCAGGACAAAAACTATGGCAGATTTTACCACTTGGGACAACTTCATATGGAGATTCTCCATATCAATCTTTTTCAGCCTTTGCAGGAAACCCTTATTTTATAAGTTTGGAAGAGTTGGTGGAAAGAGGCAGTCTTGAAAGACAAGAGATAGAAAATGCAGATTTAGGAGACAATAGGGAATATATAGATTATGAAAAACTATATATAAACAAATTAAAACTTTTGAAAAAAGCTTTCCTAAATGAGGGGAAAGATTTTTTAGAAGAGATAGAAAAATTTAAGGAAAAACATATATATTGGGTAGATGACTACGCTCTATTCATGGCACTAAAAGATAAAAATAGTGGGTTAGAATGGACAAAGTGGAAAAAATCAGAAAAATTTGCCCATATCAATACTCTAAAAAAATATAGGATAGAATTGAAAGAGGAGATAGACTATTATATCTACTTACAGTATTTATTTTATACTCAATGGGAAAAGTTAAAAAACTATGCCAATAAAAATGAGATAGAGATAATAGGAGATCTACCTATATTTATATCTGGAGATAGTGTAGATGCATGGTTAAAAACAGAATTATTTTTATTTGATGAGGAAAAAAATATGAAAGTTGTAGCAGGATGTCCACCGGATGCCTTTAGTAATACAGGGCAGTTATGGGGGAATCCACTGTACAATTGGAAGATCATGAGAAGACGTGGTTACTCATGGTGGATAGAAAGGATGAGAGCGGCTTTTGAACTATATGATTTAGTAAGGATAGATCATTTTAGGGGATTTGAATCATATTGGGAGATACCAGCAAATGCTCCTACTGCGAGACCTGGTAAATGGGTTAAGGGACCAGGGATAGAAGTATTTAAGGCTATAAAAAATGGATTAGGAGATCTACCTATCATTGCTGAAGATCTAGGGTTTTTAACTAATGGAGTAAGAAAACTCCTAAAAGATAGTGAATATCCAGGGATGAAAATATTGGAGTTTGCTTTTGATTCAAGAGAGGAAAGCGACTATCTTCCTCATAAATACCCTGAAAATTCAGCTGCGTATACAGGAACTCATGACAATGAAACCGTGGTAGGTTGGTATAAGAATGTAGTAAAAAATGATAGAGAACATGCTGAAAAATATTTAGAAGAATATTTAGGATTGAAGAACTTTAATGGTGAAAAAATAAACGATATATTTATAGAAGCTATATGGAAGTCTAATTCTAATTTAACTTTAGCTCAGATGCAAGATTTTTTAGGGCTAGATAATAGTGCTAGAATGAATATACCATCGACACTTGGAAATAACTGGAAATGGAGATTGAAAGGTGACGAGCTTACTGATAAATTGGCTGAAAAAATAAAGGAAATGACAATTAAATACGGTAGATAGGGAAGAATAGTTGGGAGTTAAAAATTTGAATATAAAGAGCAATATTAAAATTATTTTTGATTTCGCTGTAGGCGATCTGGGAGGAATACATGAAATTTGAAAAAGAAGTAGTGAAAAAAGGATTGGAAAGAGTATTATTATCTAAATACGGTAAGAATTTATCTGAAGGGCTGAACTTTGAAATATATGATGCATTATCTCAAACAATAATGGAAGAGATTGGACAATCTTGGAAAGCTACTAAAGATATATATAACAACGGAAGAGAAGCATTTTATTTTTCTGCTGAATACTTAATGGGAAGAGCATTTAGTAATAACTTAATCAACTTAGGAGTATATGATGGAGTTAAGGAACTGCTAGAAGAATTAAATATAGACATAAATAAAATAGAAAGTGTAGAATCAGATGCAGGTTTAGGTAATGGAGGGTTAGGTAGATTAGCAGCTTGTTTTATCGAATCCATGGCAACATTAAATCTACCAGGAACAGGATATGGTATCAGATATAGATTTGGAATGTTTAGACAGCAATTTGAAGATGGATTTCAAGTAGAATATCCTGATAATTGGTTGAAATATGGAGAATCTTGGAGTGTAAGAAAAGACAGTGAAAAGGTAGAAGTAAGATTTAATAAGAATGAGAGTGTAATGGCTGTACCTTACGATACACCGATTATTGGGTATGGGACAGATAATATAAATACATTGAGATTATGGCAAGCAGAAGCTGTAGAAGAGTTAGATTTAGCTGAATTTAATAAACAAAATTATACAGTTGCTATGGAAGAAAAAAATGAAGCAGAAAATATCTCTAGAGTTTTATACCCTAACGATGATACTGATGAGGGGAAAAAATTAAGATTGAAACAACAATACTTCTTTACATCAGCATCATTACAAGATATTATTAGAAAATTTAAATTAAAACATGGAACGGATTTTAGTATGTTACCTGATTTTACAAGTATTCAATTAAATGATACTCATCCAGTAGTAGCAATACCTGAATTAATGAGAATATTAGTAGATGTAGAAGGATTATTATGGGATGATGCATGGAAAATTGTAGAAAAAACATTTGCATATACTAATCATACAATCTTATCTGAAGCTTTAGAAAAATGGTATACAGAATTATTTAAAGAAGTATTACCTAGAATATATAATATAATCGTTAGAATTCATATTGATTTTCAAGAACTATTGGAAAAGAAATATCCAGTAGATTTAGGAAGAAGAAAAAGTATGGCAATAATTGATGAAGACACAAATTTAATTCATATGGCTTGGCTTGCAATTCATGGGTCTTATGCTGTAAATGGTGTAGCGGCACTTCATACAGAGATATTAAAGAATGCTGAATTAAAAGATTGGTATGAACTATATCCTGAAAGATTCCAAAATAAAACTAATGGAGTTACTCAAAGAAGATGGTTATTAAAATCTAACCCTGAATTAGCAGAATTAATCACAGAATTAATTGGTGATAAATGGATTACAGATCTAAGTGAATTAAAAAAATTAGAAACTTATGTAACAGATGAAAATATATTAAATAGATTTTTAGATATAAAGAATATTAAAAAAGAGCAATTAGCAGGATTTATAAAAGGTAATACTGGGGTAGAAGTAGATCCGAATTCTATATTTGATATCCAAGTAAAAAGATTACATGAATACAAGAGACAAATATTAAATATATTCCATATAATGGATCTATATAATAGAATAAAAGAAAACCCTAGTATGAAAGTTACTCCTAAAACTTATATCTTTGGAGCTAAAGCAGCATCTGGATACTTTAGAGCTAAGGGAATCATAAAGTTAATCAATGAAGTTGCAAAAACTGTAAATAATGATGCAGATGTAGATGGAAGATTAAAAGTTGTATTTGTAGAAAATTATAATATTTCACCAGCAGAATTTATATTCCCAGCAGCAGATGTATCTGAACAAATTTCAACTGCAGGAAAAGAAGCTAGTGGAACAGGAAATATGAAATTTATGATGAATGGAGCTCCTACATTAGGAACTTTAGATGGAGCTAACGTAGAGATAGTTGAGGAAGCAGGATTAGAAAATAACTTTATATTTGGAATGAAAGTAGAAGACATCATAGAGTTAAAAAAAGTTGGATATAACCCAACAAAAGTTATGAATGAGACAGAGGGACTTAAAAAAGTAATGGGTCAATTACTAGATGGAACTTATAGTGACGGAGAGACAGGAATGTTTAAAGAACTATATAATGCATTATTAGTAGGAGCATCTTGGCATGCTGCGGATCACTATTTTGTACTACAAGACTTTGCTGATTACAGAAAAGTAAGAGAAAGTATCGATGCTGCATTTGAAGATAGATTAGGATGGGCTAAGAAAGCATGGATGAATATATCTAACGCAGGTAAATTTACAAGTGATAGAACAATAGCTCAATATGCAAAAGAGATATGGAGGATAGAAGGAAAAAGAATATAGATAAAATATGAAAATTATATAAATATAGAAGGGGAAAAGATTATTAATTTAATCTTTTTTTCTTTTTTTTGAAGGTAAAAAATAAATAAAATAGTAAGAATAAGAAAGAAACTAGTAAAAAAATGAAAATTACCATATGAAAAATCTAGAACTTTTTAATTATCTAGGAATGATATAAACCTAAATGATACTTATCTGGATGCAACGTCACGTTGCTGTTTATTAAATTTTTTGGAGGGATGTTATGAAGAAAAAAATGATAGCAGAATTTATTGGAACTTTTTGGTTAGTGTTAGGTGGATGTGGAAGTGCTGTACTTGCAGCAGGGATTCCAAATTTAGGAATAGGTTTTGTAGGGGTTTCTATGGCTTTTGGTTTAACAGTATTAACTATGGCTTTTGCAATTGGACACATATCAGGTTGTCATTTAAACCCAGCAGTTTCTATCGGACTGTGCATAGGAGGAAGGCTTGAGAAAAAAGAGTTACTGCCTTATATAGTTTCTCAAGTGTTAGGAGGGATATTAGGTGCAGGAGTACTTTACATTGTAGCTTCTGGTTTGCCTGGCTTTGATCCGTCAGCTAGTGGGTTTGCTTCAAATGGGTATGGAATCCATTCTCCTATGGGATTTAGCATGTTATCAGGGTTAGTTACAGAGATAGTTCTTACCGCAATGTTTTTAATTATTATAATGGGAGCAACAGATAAAAGGGCTCCTCAAGGGTTTGCACCGATAGCCATAGGATTAGGGTTAACACTGATTCACCTAATAAGTATTCCAGTGACAAATACATCTGTAAACCCTGCTAGAAGTACAGCAGTGGCTATATTTCAAGGAGGATGGGCTATAGATCAATTATGGTTATTTTGGATAGCGCCAATTATAGGAGGGATGTTAGGAGCTCTTATATATAAAACTATGGAAGAAAAGCAAAAATAAAATAGCGGTAATTGAAGGGACACTAGTTAGTGAAAATAGTTGATAATTCTTGACTAAAATGCTACAATAATTGATGAAAATCATATGTGAAATCAGGAGGAAAAGATGCAAACATTTACAACTAGTGGAGTATGTGCTAAAACAATAGATTTTAAAATAGAGGAAGGCGTTGTTAAGAGTGTAAAGTTTAATGGCGGATGTGCAGGTAATGCCATTGGATTATCAGCGTTAGTAGAGGGAATGAGAGTAGAAGATGTAGTTACTAGATTAAAAGGAACTGAATGTGGGAAAAAAACTACATCATGTCCTGATCAATTAGCAAAAGCATTAAAAAAATTTATTAAATAAAATTAGGAGGAGGTTTTTAGTTTAGAAATACTAGAAACCTCCTTTAAATTTATCATATTTTTAAAGAAAATATGGTAAAATTAAAAGAGTTGAAAAAATATAATCATGAATTTTATAATGGCCATAATATATTCTTTAAAAGAGGTATAATTCAAACTAAATATAGTATTTTAAGTTTGTATAAAAACAAATAGGAGGAGTTGTATGAAATATATATATATTTATATAATAATAATTAATTTTTTAGCTTTTTTAATCTTTGGAATAGACAAATATAAGGCTAAAAAAGATTACTCTAGGGTATCGGAAAAAACACTATTTCTTCTCTGCTTTATAGGTGGTGGGATAGGTGGGTTTGTAGGAATGTATACCTTTAGACACAAAATAAGAAAATGGTACTTTAATCTATTAGTACCGGTATCAATAGTATTAGGAATTTATGGATGGTATATTATCCATGGTATTTTAACAAAATAATTAATTGAAATTAAAAGGATTAGTTGTAGATTACAGAGAAAAAAACCTTTGTGGATTTGGTGTAGGGGTTTTATTTATGAGAAAAATAAATTATAAATTAGAAAAGGAGTATTAAAAATGAAAATAGAAAACGGAAAAAAAGTAACTTTAGAATTTGTATTGAGAGATAATAAAGGAAATTTATTGGATAAAACAACAAAAGGAGATGAATTAATTTTTACTTATGGTGATGAAGCTGTAGTTATAGGACTAGAAGAAGCTCTTTTAGGAAAAAAATCAGGAGATAAATTTAATGTTAAAATAGCTCCTAATAAAGGTTATGGAGAATATGATGAAAATCTTACGATTGAGATGCCTATAGAGGATTTCGATGGAATGGGCCTTTATGATGGATTGGAATTTGAAGCGGAAACAGACGATGGTGTAGGAGTATTCACTATAAAGGAAGTCATCTCAGAAGAAGATAAAGTAGTAGTGGACGGTAATCATCCCTATGCAGGAATGACTCTTAATTTTGAGATAAAAGTAGTAAAGGTTAAGTAAAAAAATAGTGTGAAGTCGCATCTAGGTAGATGTAACTTAAATTTATAAAAACCTTAAATTTTTTAATAATTAAGAAGTTTATGGATAAGAAAATATAAAATTAATAATTGATGATTCTTAACTATTAATTCTTAATTTTATTTAGATTTATGGTATAATATTTAGCAAATAAATTAAAAGAGGTGTTAGTTTGAGTTTAAAAATGGATATAATAGGGTTGTTGTCACAATATGAGCATGGAAAATTTTCAAATATATTATTAAATGATTATTTTAAAGAGCAAGAAGCAGAGGTTACAGGATTAACTCGTGGAGAAAAAGGATTTATCACTGAAGTATTTTATGGAACGATTAGAAATGTAATGTTTTTAGATTATTCAATAGATAAAAGAGTGAAAACTATAGATAAATTATGGGTAAGAAACTTGCTTAGATTATCTATGTATCAAATACAATTTATGGACTCTGATGATGCAGGAGTAGTTTATGAAGGTGTAGAAGTAGCTAAATTAAGAGGTGGAACATTTATAGGAAGTTTTGTAAATGGTGTACTTAGATCATTTATCAGAGAAAAAGATGAAGATATAGAAAAATTATTAGAAGAGGGAAGAGAAGATATAGTTTTATCTTATCCAAAATGGTTCTTTGATGAAATCAAATGGGAGCATAAGGAAAATTATTTAGAAATTTTGAAATCTTATAAAAAAATTCCTAATATTAGTGTAAAAATAAATAAATTAAACTATAATGAGACAGATTTTTTAGCATTATTAGAGATTAAAGGTATAAAGATTTTAAGAAAAGTAGAGGACATTTATTATATAGATTCAGGAATGATATTAGAAACTAGTGAATTCAAAAGAGGTCAAATTACAGTCCAGGATGCATCTTCATTTTTAGCTGCTAAATATTTAGATCCTCAACCAGGAGAAAGAATATTAGACACTTGTAGTGCTCCTGGTGGAAAATCTATGGCTATGGCAGAAATGATGGAAAATGATGGTGAGATAGTAGCCCTTGATATCCATGAACATAAATTAAAACTAATTGAGAATAGAACTAGGCAAATGGGTATCGATATAGTTCATCCTGAGCTTATGGATGCTAGATTAGTAGATGCAGAATTTGGAACAGAATCTTTTGATAGAGTATTAGTAGATGCACCGTGTAGTGGTTTTGGAGTAATAAGAAAGAAGCCAGAAGTACTTTATACTAAAAAAATGAAAAATGTTCAAGAATTGGCTAAATTACAATTGGATATATTAAATTCTGCTGCTAAAGTGGTAAAAGTAGGAGGTATCTTAGTATATAGTACTTGTACTATATTAAATAAAGAAAATATTGAAAATGTAACTAGATTTTTGAAAACTAATCCTAACTTTGAGGTACAAAAAGTAGAAATTACATCTAATGTAAGTGGAAGTTTTGATAAAGTAGGTGGACTTAATATATTTGATGAATTCTTAGATGGGTTCTATATGGTCAAATTAAAGAAAATAGAAAAGTAAAAAAATATAATAATATGTAAGGGTGGATATTGTATCTGCCTTTTCTTTATAAAAAGGAGAATTTTTTATGATAGATGATCTAATAAAAGCAAATGAATATGTGATTTCTAAAATCAAAGAAAATGATAAAACTATTCTTGAGATGGAAAAATATGCAAAGGAACACAATGTTCCTATTGTTACAAAGGAAGTAGCAGAATACCTTAAATTTATGATTAAATCTAATAAGAGTAAAAATATATTAGAAGTTGGAACTGCTATTGGATATTCAGGAAGTGTAATGTTACAAGGGAGTGAAGATGTTACTATTACAACTCTAGAGATAGATGAGGATAGATATAATGAAGCTCGTGTAAATTTTGAAAAGATGGGATACAGTTTGAGAGTAAATCAAATTTTAGGAGACGCTCTAGTAGAAATTCCAAAATTAGAGGACACTTTTGATTTTATCTTTATCGATGCAGCCAAAGGTAAATATATGGATTTTTATAAAGATTCTTATAAGTTATTAAAAAAAGACGGGATAATATTTATAGACAATATTATGTTTAGAGGGTACCTATACAATGAATATCCTAAAAGATTTAGGACTATAGTAAGAAAATTAAATGAATTTATTGAATATCTCCATGAAAATGAAGACTTTGTACTTCTACCTTTTGGAGACGGAATAGGTCTAGTATACAAAAGATAATAAAAAAATTATAATATATAGAAAAATTAAATAAAGGGCTGTTATTAAAACAGTCCTTTATTTAATTTCAATACGATTTTAAAGAAATTAAAATTAAAATTAAAATTTCAATATAGATTTAAAGGAAATTTCAAAGAATAATATAAAATTAAAGAAGAGGTTTAAATAAGTACTTCTAAGATTTGAAATGAGAATAAAACATCTTAGAATATAAGGAGGTAGAGATGAAAATTATAGAACTTTTGATAGTCCTTTTATTAATTTTTATTTTAGCAAATTTTTATATGGGAAGATTTCAAGATAAAAAAAGTAATGAGGTTATTATTCAGAAAAAAATTTATATTGAATCCCAAGAAAAGTTGAAAGAAGCTAAAGAAATTATAAAAGATGGATATAAAAAATATGAGAATATAGATTAAAATAAACAAAAAGGAATTTGCCATTATTAATGGCAAATTCCTTTTTGTTAGATTACATTATAATCTCCCTGTTCTATTCTATAATTGTTCGTGACCTTCGATCTCATCTTTATGATCCCCATGAGGAGTAACTGTTCGAACAACATATTTATTGAAGGAATCATTATAAAATTTATATTTATAACTACCATCCATATGGGAAGTAACCCAAATTCCACTACAAATAGGAGTTTCATCTCTGTAAAGAGTCCAACTATCATAGTCTTTAGTGACTCCGTAATCACCATTGGCAAAAATTTCAATCTCTTTTCCAAAACATAGATTCCTTTCCTCATTTACAAGATGATAGAGACCATGCTTGTCACAATAGGTATAGTAATTTTCATGATTTGGAACTTTCTCAATAGTTTTTATTTCCACTTACGATATGTGATACATCCATTTTTTCATAATAATCCCTCCATAATAGCTAAAAAATTATATATACATATTTAAGGTTAGTTATAATGTAGATAAAAATATAACTATACTATTATAGATATAAGAAAAATTAATAAAATCCTTTAAAAATTAGATTTTTATTTAATTTTAAAATCTGCTATAATTAATTGGTATTAAATAAAAAAATTAGGAGAATATAGAGATGAAAACACTAAAAAAATGTATATGGATAGCTAGAGAAAAATATAGAAAGAGTATATTTATTAAATCAGCTTTAAAAAATTATACATATGATGAAATAATAGAAGAAGTTTTAAATTGGTCTGCTTATTTTATGGAAATAGGAATAAAAAAAGGTGACAGAATAGGAATAATAACTCCTAAATCTATAGAACAACTAAAATCTCTTTATGCAGTATGGATGGCAGATGGTATCATTGTTCCAATAAATGAAAATACCCGAGAGGGGGAACTAAAATTTATATTAGAGGATTCAACCCCTAAAGTTATTTTAACAATAGCTTCATTAAAAAATAAAATAAAAAATGTTTATCCAAAGGCGAAAATTATTCTTTTGGAAGACCTAGAAAATTTATCGGAATTTTCAACATATGAGGAAAAATTTGAAACTAGTTCAGAGGATACAGGGGCTATTATATATACTAGTGGCTCAACAGGAAATCCAAAGGGGGTCATGCTTACCCACAAAAACCTAGTTCGTAATGGGGAATCTATTATTAAGATAAAGAAAGTAACTACAAATGACTGTATTTATTCAATTCTTCCATATTGGCATAGTTTTTCCTTGGCTGTAGAAGTAGTGGGATCTATAAGTAGTGGATCAAGTCTAGGGTTTACAGAAAATCCAAGGAATTTTGTTGGGGATATTCCTCTATTTAAACCTACTATAATACTAGCTGTACCTAGAATACTCGAAATGATAAAAGGAAGTATAGAAAAACAGATAAAAAATTCTGGTTTAGAAGCTGAACAAGGATATAAAAAATTATTACAAATTGCACCATTTGTAAAGGGGGATAGACATGACTTTGTTCCTAATAAAGAATATAGACAGATTTACGATATCTTAGATGAAAAATTATTAGTGAAAATTAGGTCTGTTTTTGGAGAAAATTTTAGAGAGTTTATATCTGGAGGTGCGGCACTTGATATAAACTTACAAAGATACTTTGGTTATCTAGGGTTACCGGTTATGCAGGGCTATGGACTGTCTGAGACCTCACCAGTTGTCAGTGTAGATAGCCTAGAAAATTATAATTATGGAAGTTCAGGGGACTTATTAGAATGGCTTTTAGACCATCCTTTTGGAGATTTTACTTTTTTAGATGAATTTGGAAATAGAGGGAAGGACCTCAAGGGAGAATTTCTTTTAAAAGGAAGCTGTGTTATGAAAGGATATTGGAATCATAGAGATGAAAGTGCTAAAGTAATACAAGATGGCTGGCTTCATACTGGTGATATAGGGTATTATAAAGATGAAAAATTATATATAAGTGGTAGAAAAACTAATATGATAGTTTTAAAAGGTGGAGAAAATATTCATCCTGAATTTATTGAAAATGAATTAAAAAAGTCTGAGCTTATAGATGATGTAATGGTTATAGGAGATGGATGCAAAAGTTTATATGCATGTCTGACAGTCCCTGAAAATTATGACGAAGTTCATGAGAGTGAATTAAATACTTTACTAAAAAGTGAGGTCAAAAGATTAACCAGTCATTTGGTTTCTCATCAAAAGCCCAGAGGCATATTATTAGTTCCTAGATTTACAATTGAGGATGAGACCTATACAGGAACTATGAAAGTGCGAAGACATATGGTGAATAAAAGGGAAAATGAAAAGATAAATAATTTTTTAGTGGAAGTTGGGGAAAAGGAAAAAATATAAAAAGGAAAGTAAAATAAATATGTAATATTTAAAGATAAAGAATAAATTAATCGAGGTGCTTTTATGAAAAAAGAATTTCTAGAAATATTGATGAAAAAAAATGATTTTCCATGTAAATTAGATAAAAGAGATGGAGAACTCCTAAAAAAACTGTTTAAAAAGGATATAAAATTTGGAGCTGACTCTGCAAATAGAAAAAAAGTTAATGATCTAGAATTTAGATATATTTACGAGGAGGAGGGAATAAAATATATTCTTTTAGAGGAATATACTTTCAAAGAGGGAGAAACTTTTCTATCTTTGGAAAATTCCGTGGGAGTCGATTATTATTTTAACAAAATTTAGTTTCATTTTATTGATATTTTTATACTGTGGGACATGTTTTGCAAAAGACCCTCAACCTTCTCTAGAGGGTAGAACAATAGAAGCTAAAAAAGAAAATTCTATCTTAGTGATTATAGAAAATAGGGTTGGAATACCAGCAAATTTTTATCGGAGGTTGGAGTTTGAGACAGGGGAAGAACCACATATAAATGTGGGTTTAAGTACGAGAATAATACCTTATTATGCAAAATTAAAATATTTATTAGATCCAGAAGATCAATCTTCTCCTTATTATTTATTTTCGCTAGGAATTAATTTAGTTGAAGGTGAAGATATGGCTTTTGATGAATTTTTAGATGATATTGGACAAAGGGTAAATGTTGGAATAGGTGTTGGCGTTCTTTGGAAAAAAGTTGAGCTAGAAGTATTGTATGGGAAATATAATTATCAAAATGTTGGATCATCTCAGGAAAAAGAAAAAAGTTTGTATAGTTCAACAAAAATTACATTTGGCTGCAAATATAGATTTTGAGCACTTAGGTGCTCTTTTTTTCTAGACTTTTTACAGGTGTTATTGTATAATTTCAAAGGTTATGTAAAAGGCTTGTAAATTGTATGTAAAGGTTGTGTAAAACATGAAAAAAAATTATTTAGAGGAGCAAAAAAATGGGAGATGCGTTGAATATAATATTGAATGTAATTGGTGGATTAGGGATTTTCTTATATGGAATGGAACATATGGCCAGTGCAATGCAAAAGGTAGCAGGAGATAAATTGAAAAATGTAATTGCAATAGTAACTAAAAATAGATTTTTAGGTGTTTTAGTAGGTATAATAATTACAATTTTAGTCCAATCGTCATCTGTAACTACAGTTATGGTAATTGGATTTGTAAATGCAAGCTTAATGAATTTAACTCAAGCTTTAGGAGTTATATTAGGAGCTAATATAGGAACTACTGCTGTAGGTTGGTTACTTATTTTAAAGGTTGGAAAATATGGTCTTCCTCTAGCAGGGATAGGTGCGATTATAGGGATGTTTGCCAAAACTGAAAAAGGTAAGGAAAAATCAAAATTAATGATGGGAATAGGTCTAATATTCTTTGGGATGGAACTTATGAAAAATGGGTTTGAACCTCTTAGAGCAATGCCAGAATTTGTTGCAATGTTTCAAAGATTTCATGTAACTGGAATAGGAAGTGCATTTTTAGTAGCTATGGTAGGAGCCCTCTTAACAGCCATAGTACAAGCTTCGGCAGCTACTTTAGGGATAACTATAATGTTAGCTAGTCAAGGACTTATAGATGCACAAACAGGTGTTGCTATAGTAATGGGATTAAATGTAGGGACTACTATTACAGCATTCTTGGCATCCTTTGGTGCTAAGGCTAATGCCAAAAGAGCAGCTTATGCCCATACAATTATTAATATCTTTGGGCTTCTATGGGTACTTCCAATATATGGGATATATACAAAAATGATAGGGACGATTGTAGATCCTAGTGTAAATATAAGTGGTTTTTTAGCAGCAGCGCATACTATATTTAATGTAACCAATGCAATTTTGTTTATATTTTTATTGACACCATTGGCTAATTTTTTGAAAAAAATAATTCCAAATGATGACGTAAAAGCCAAAAGATATACGCATCTAGATATAAGAATGCTAGAAACTCCTACTTTAGCTATTGAACAGACAAAAGTAGAAGTTGCCTCTATAGGTGACGATATTAAATTAGCACTAGAGAAAGTTAAAACTGTTATAGAAAATAATTTACCAAAAAATTCTGATGAAATAGCAGAAGTGTTTAGAATTGAAGAAAAAGTAGATATGATTCAAAGTGAAGTAGCAGAGCTAAACTCACAAATTTTAGGTTTAAATATAGAGCAGCATTTAGTTATGGTTACAAGAAAAAATATAGCTATCTGTGATCAATATGAATCCCTAACTGACTATACCGAAAGAATTATGAAGGTATATGCTAGATTAAAAGAAAATGATTTAGTTATTAATGAACATAAAAAAGAAGACCTATTTATGCTACACAATGCAGTAGAGAAGTTTTTTAATCTAGTGAA
The DNA here is from genome assembly GCF_049671765.1 of Psychrilyobacter sp. NCBI lineage: Bacteria > Fusobacteriati > Fusobacteriota > Fusobacteriia > Fusobacteriales > Fusobacteriaceae > Psychrilyobacter > Psychrilyobacter sp. The sequence continues at coordinate 2 of NZ_JBATVM010000002.1, read as the reverse complement.
CA
>NZ_JBATVM010000001.1:0-3535 GCF_049671765.1 Psychrilyobacter sp. | reverse complement strand
TTACTAATTTCTATAAGTCCACGATAATAAACTTTATTTCCAATATTTTCTAACTTAATTTCATAAGCTTTCTTAAATATTTTTTCTATATCATCTTCTGAACTTGTATTCATTAAGTAGATCAAATCACTTCGATCTAATTTTTCTTTATTTAATATGTTTTCTATTTTCAAAACAAATCCCCCTATAAATCTTTATTCAATAGATAAATAATACCATTAATTAATGATATTTTCCACAAAAAAACTCCTAAAATTAATTAAGGATTCTCTCGATTTTATAATGTAAAACAATAGATCCCAATTTAAATTTAACTTTATGATGTTTCTCTCAAAATATATCCCCTTCCTTGAAGAGACTCAATGTGGTTATCAAAGGTAGAGAGTTTATTTTTGAGTTTCCTTATATACACATCTATAATCCTATTTCCTTGAATGAATTCATCTTCCCATACCCTTTCATAGATATTTCTCCTGGCAAGAGCCACTCCCTTATTTTTGGCTAAAAAAACAAGGAGGTTATATTCTGTTTTAGAGAGTTTTATATCCTGCCCATCCTCTCTCACACTATTAGCTGAAAGGTTAATAAATATACCACCTATCTGTATAACTTCTACCGTAGTAGTATTTTTTCGTTCTACAGCTCTTATCCTGAGGATTACTTCGTGGATATTAAATGGCTTTTTTACATAATCATCTGCTCCCTTAGTAAAACCATCTACTATATCCTGCTCCTCAGTCTTTCCTGTAAGCATTATTATATGAGGAGTTCCATAAACTTTTGAATAATTTCTTATTTTTTCACAGACCTCTAGCCCATCTATTCCCGGTAAATATAGATCTAAAAGTATGATCTCTGGGCTGGTATTTACTATTATTTGTAAGGCTGCTTCCCCAGTTGAAGCTGTACTTATATCAAATCCTTCTCTCTTTAAAGTTATTTCCAAATGATTTCTCGTTATCAGACTATCTTCTACAATTAATATCTTCATATACTATCCCCTTTTTCAATTATCTCCCTTAGACTATCCCATCTAATTTCTATACTCTCTAAATATTTAACTTTTTGTTCAAATTCTTCTGAATCCCTCTCAATCTCTTCCAAAAGTACTCTTATTTTATCTTCTTTTAGATATGAAAAATCACCTTTTAGTTTATGAGCATAATATTTTATTTTACCATAAGATTTCTCTTCTAATGCACCTTTGAGAAATAAAATCCCTTCTGGTATTTCCTTTAAACAATCAGATATTATACCTTCATTCCCCAATTCACCCTCTAATCTTTCAACCTTTAGGTGAGGTATAAGGTTTTCAATAGCCTTTATAAGGTCATCTTTTTGAAAAGGTTTAGTCACATATGCATCTAAGGATCCCTTTAGAGCTTTTATTCTATCTTCTAAAAATGTATTTGCAGTTATCGCCACAATTGGTAACTTCATATCTATCTTTTTTATCTTTTCAGCTAGTTCATATCCATCCATCTCAGGCATCTGTATATCTGTAAAGACAATATTAATATCGTCCGTCAATAACTTTAGTGCCTCTTCACCTCTAGAAGCAGAAATAACCATTATTCCAATTCTTTCTAAAAGGTCTTTTAAAACATTTAGATTTAAATTACTATCATCTACAATTAATGCTTTTATAACTCTCGTTTTAATCTCTACCTCTTCCACAAGTACCTCCTCCATACTTCTATAGATCTTCCAGTTAAACAGTGGATTCATACAAATAACAGATACTTTTTTTAATTCCACAGGAGAAGTAGATACCACTGTATAATTTAAGCTATGTTCTTCCGATACATAAAGATCTTCTCCTACAAAAATATGAGGGTAGTCCCAAATTACTTCCTCATCTTCAGAAAGATCCGTAAATGCCTCTTTATCAGATATTATGATATAAGGGTAGTTGTAGTCATCTCCAAATTGCTGAAAGATTCCTTTTATCTCTTTAGAAGCAGTATATAAAATAAATCCTTTGGTATTTGTCTCTAACTTATCTTTTCCTTTGGGAAGGGACAAGTTAAAATAAAAACTACTTCCCATACCAACAGTACTTTCAACCATAAGTTTCGACCCCATTAAAGATAAAAATCTTGATGTTATAGCTAGTCCTAGTCCTGTTCCCTCATATTCTCTTGAGTTTCCTTGCTGTCCCTGAATAAAATCCTCGGTTATCTTCTCTACCATCTCTGCTGGTATACCTATTCCCGTATCTGTTATCCTAAAATGAATATCTTTAAATTCATCCATTTTAACACAAATTGTGATTTCCCCCTCATGGGTAAATTTGACTGCATTTCCAATAAGGTTTATAAGAATTTTTCTCAAAGCCAGTCGATCTCCTATCACAAAGTGGGGTATATCCTTTGCACAGGTACAGATAAGTTTTAAATCTCTTTTATTTATTGTACTCTCAAATATCTGAAGTACCTCAGTTAGCGTTTCTCTCAAAGAAAACTCATTTCTATGAATTTCTACTTTATTTGCTTCGATTTTAGAAAAATCAAGGATATCATTTATAATTTCCAATAAATGATGGGAAGCTCCTCCTATAATGCCTATTTTTTCACTGATCTTTCTGTCCATAGGAATATCTTTAAGAGTCTCTATCGTGCCTATTATCCCACTGAGAGGCGTCCTTATTTCATGAGACATATTTGCCAAGAAACGACCTTTTTCCAAACTAGCTTCCTCTGCTTTGAGTCTTGTTTTAGTCAGCTCCTTTACCAATTTTCTTCTACTTATTATGAGATAAAACATAATAAAAGAAACCATTATTGTCAGATGGAATGAGATTATTATCTTATTTAGGTTTCTTTTATCTATGACAAAAAAGTGTCCATCCATATTATAGAATGAATATCCTCCCTCTAAAAGAAAATAGTTTAATTTATATTCTTTTACCTTGGGATAATTAAAAAATAATCGTTCTCTTAGAGAACCTTCATTATTTTTTTCCTTGGGATATAGTACCATGACGAACTCATCTTTAGGAGCATATCTATATCCATAAACAGGGTAATTAAGTTTCTCTAAATCTGAGGTTTCTATTTTGTCTTTAACAACTAGTGCTATAGCTGTCCCAAATTCTTCTCCATTTTTATTCATAGAAAAATTTGAAAACTTCACCCTTGAAAAATGTTTCTTCAAACTATTAACCTCTTCCACTTTAAAACCTATGAGATAGATCTTCTCTATTGTAGGTTGAAGATGGAGTATCCCTTCAAAATAAGACTCCAATCCATGAGAGGTCAAAAGGATCTTCTCACTTTTTTCTATATTTATTGCATATTCTATTCCAAGTGTTGACATACATATTATTATATATAAAAACATAATTATTCTTTTCATTATCTCCTCCTCAAAAGTATTATATCTTTTTTAAAAAATAAAATCAAAATTTAACAAAACGTTAACAAAACATTAACAATGAAATACTATACTTATTTTGAACTTAAGGTTCTTAAAAGAATCGTATTGATATAAAATTTATCAATATTTGAAAAAATTATCACGTAATATATTAGGG